>DAOPZJ010000037.1 GCA_035353335.1 Oscillospiraceae bacterium
ACCACATCCTCTTGAAATTGTTCCGTGATAACCCTCTGTTCTAGTCAAGACCCTTTTATAATTTCGTTTCATATCCTATGATTTTCTTATTGCAATGCCGAAACGCAATTGCTTGCGGTTGACTTGAAAAGCGATGGGGTGTATAATTTACATATGTCCGCAAATAGTTTCAGCGGGGGAGGTGAGCGGGGCTATTTCAATACAAAAGATGCAAAAAAGGCTCCTGATTGTCATCGGCCACTACGGCACCGGCAAGACGAACCTCTCGCTCAACCTCGCGCTTTTTAATGCGCCTTGTTCATTGGCTGACCTTGACATCGTCAATCCCTATTTCCGCTCGAGCAGTCACGGCGAACTGCTCAGACAGGGCGGCGTGAGGCTGATTGCGCAGGTCTATAACGGTTCCAACGTCGATCAGCCCTTTATTTCGCCCGCTTTGAACGCGGTTTGGGATGGGGACGAGGATGAAAGAGCGATTTTTGACGTCGGCGGCGACGATGTCGGGGCATATGCGCTCGGGCAGTTTTCCGAAAAAATTAAAGCTGCCGGATATGAGATGTACTATGTGGTCAATTATTATCGCAATCTGACCCGAACACCCGCCGAAGCTGTCGGAATTCTGCGCGAGATCGAAGCCGCTTGCCACTTGAAGGCCACGGCGATTGTCAACAACTCGCACCTATGCCATCAAACCGATGCCGGGACCGTTAAAAAGAGCATGCCGTTCGCCCGCGAAACCGCCCGGATCGCCGGACTGCCGTTGTTATTCACAGCCGTCCCCGAGGAGTTTGATGAATATCAAAATCAAGAGATTGAAAATCCGTTCCCGGTAAAAATTTTCGTGAAGAAACCCTGGGAATGATCTTAAACGGAACGGTCATATCGGATACGATCCGAGCCCGTTCCTACATAAAGGAGATACTGTTAAATGGCTAAAGTCACTGTCAACGAAGATCGCTGCAAGGGCTGCGAACTCTGCATCGCGGCCTGCCCGAAAGGGATTATGAAACTGGATAAAGCCAAGTTAAACGCCAAGGGATATCATCCCGCGCACTGCAGCGATCAAGCACTCTGCATCGGCTGCGCTTTTTGTGCGCTGACATGCCCCGACTGCGCGATTACGGTGGAGAAGTAACGCCGGCGCAGTGCTAAAAAGAATTTTTCGGAAGAAAAATTTTTCTCCATACTTCCCGGGTGAAAATTGATAACAAACAGAACGGAGAATATCATGTCTGAAAAAGTGCTTATGAAGGGGAACGAGGCGCTGGCAGAAGCCGCGATTTCCGCGGGCTGCCGCCATTTCTTCGGCTACCCCATCACCCCGCAAACCGAGGTAGCGGCGTATATGTCCAAGCGCATGCCCAAGGTCGGCGGAACCTATCTGCAGGCCGAAAGCGAGATTGCCGCGATCAACATGGTCTACGGCGCTTCGTCCGCCGGAGCGCGCGTGATGACCTCGTCATCCTCGCCCGGAATCAGCTTGAAAGGCGAGGGAATTTCCTATTTGGCAGGTGCCGACCTGCCCGCGCTGATCATCAACGTGCAGCGCGGCGGCCCGGGTCTCGGCGGCATTCAGCCCTCCCAGGCCGACTATTGGCAGGCGACCCGCGCAACGGGTCATGGTGATTTTCACATCCTCGTCTTCGCGCCGTCCACGGTGCAGGAGTCGGTTGATCTGGTCGCCAAGGCGTTTGAACTGGGTGACAAATACCGCATGCCCGCGATGATTTTGTCCGATGGTATGCTCGGTCAGATGATGGAGCCGGTCGTGCTGCCCGAAAAGCAGATCACCCCACCGGTAAAAGAGTGGGCGACCAGCGGCACGCAGGGCAAGCGCAAGCATAATGTGATTAATTCGCTTTACATCCAGCCCGACGAGCTTGAAAAGCTCGTACGGGAGCGGTTTGAAAAATATGCCGGGATCGAGAAAAATGAGGCAATGGCCGAGTGTTATCTGACCGCTGACGCCGATCTGGTGATCGTGGCTTACGGCGCGTCTTCACGCGTCAGCCGCAGCGCCGTCAACGTCCTGCGCGCAAAAGGGCTGAAAGTCGGTTTAGTGCGCCCGATCACGCTCTGGCCGTTCCCGAAAACGGCGATCCGCGCCTGCATCCCGACTGCGAAAAAGTTTCTCACGGTGGAGATGAGCATGGGACAGATGATCGACGATGTGCGTTTAGCCGTCAACGGCGAGCGCCCGGTCGAGTTTTACGGCAGAACCGGCGGCATCATTCCGACCCCGGCAGAGATTGCCGTCGCCGCAGAGAAGCTGCTGTAATTGTCATTCCGAGCGAAAAGCGTCATTACATGACGCTCTGGAGGAATCTTGGACTGATAAAAGCGTTTGGTGTGCATTACAACAGGCCTTATGATAACGAGATCCTTCGACTGCGCAAGGAACATTAAAGATGTTCCCCGGAAGAATTGCTCTTACGCGCAATTCTTCAAGAGCGTCACGAAGAGACGCTTTGCGCTCAAGGATGACAAATCGATATGGAGGATATGATATGGTTGTTTTTGAGAGACCGAAAGCACTTTGCGATGTGCCGCTGCATTATTGCCCCGGCTGTTCACACGGGATTGTGCATCGGCTGGTGGCTGAAACGCTCGACGAGTTGGGCGTGACGGGCCGCACGGTCGGCGTCGCACCGGTCGGCTGTTCGGTGTTTGCGTATAATTACTTTGAATGCGATATGGTCGAAGCCGCGCACGGGCGCGCGCCCGCGGTGGCAACCGGTTTACGTCGCGCACTGCCTGATAACGTGATTTTTACCTATCAGGGCGATGGCGACCTTGCCGCAATCGGCACTGCCGAGACGATCCATGCAGCGACGCGGGGTGAGCACATCACCGTAATTTTTATCAATAACGCGATTTACGGCATGACCGGCGGCCAGATGGCGCCGACCTCCCTGCCCGGTCAGATCACGCAGACGACGCCTTACGGGCGCGACGTCAAGGTTGCAGGCAATCCGATCCGGGTCTGCGAAATGTTAGCAACGCTGGACGGCGTGGCATTGGCGCAGCGGGTCGCGGTGGACTGCACCAAGAACATTCTTGCGGCGAAAAAGGCGATCAAGAAGGCGTTTGAATATCAGATCGAGGGGCTGGGGTATTCGATTGTCGAAGTCGTCTCGGCCTGCCCGACGAACTGGGGGCTGTCGCCGATCAAGTCGCTGGAGTGGCTGCGCGAAAACATGCTGCCGTATTATCCGCTCGGTGTTTATAAGGATATAAAAGCTTAGTTAGCAGTTAGCAGTTGATAGTGAGCAATGACATAAAACTACGATTATAACATTACGTTTTGCATAGCAAAACACCGCAACTCTTCACTTTTCACTTTTAACTATTCACTTATACAGAATGATAAGATGTTCCGCGAAAGGGGAAAACATTATGACCCATAATATACTCATCGCCGGATTCGGCGGACAGGGCGTGCTGTTTGCCGGAAAAGTGCTGGCTTACGGCGGACTTTGCGACGGCAAAGAAATTACCTGGCTGCCGTCCTACGGCCCCGAGATGCGCGGCGGCACCTGCAACTGCAGCGTCTGCGTATCCGACGAGCCGATCGGCTCACCGTTGGTGACGAGCCCCGATATTCTCATCGCTATGAACCGCCCGTCGCTTGAAAAGTTCATCGATGCGGTCGTTCCGGGCGGAACGGTGATCATCGACAGCTCGATCATCGATTTGAAAGCGGAGCGCAAAGACATCACCGTCTGCGAGCTGCCCGCGACCGAACTGGCCGAGAAAAACGGCTTAAAAGGCCTCGGCAACATGGTGCTGGTCGGAAAGCTGAATCAGGTTTGCAAGGTCATCAGCGCCGAGGGCATGGACAAGGGCATTGTCAAATCCGTGCCTGCCAAGAAGCCCGAAATGCTCGATTTTAATCGCAAAGCGGTCGCGCTGGGCGCGGAATAATAAATCAATTTATTCAAACGGAGAAAGGGGTCAACACCGTGGAACAGACCAAGGAGATTGCCGAACGAATCACGGGACTGCGTGACGCCTGCGGCTACACACAGGCCGAATTCGCAAAGATGATCGGCATTGACCCGGCGATTTATGCCGGGTACGAAAAGAACGGCGACGACATCCCGATCAGCGTGCTTTATAAGATCGCGGGGATCTGCGGCGTCGACTTCACCGAGATTTTGACGGGCACGGCGGCTAAATTGACGACCTATCACATCGTGAAAAAGGGGAAGGGCAAGCCGGTCGACCGCTACACCGGGTACAGTTATGAGGATTTGGCGTTCCGGTATGCTCATAAGGTTATGCAGCCGCTGCTCGTGACGCTTGATCCTTCCGACGAACCCGCGGAGTTGGTCAGTCACGGCGGGCAGGAGTTCAACTATATGATCAGCGGCACGGTCGTTGTCTCTTTCGATGGGCAGGAATTCACGCTCACCGAGGGGGACAGCATTTATTTCAACCCGGCGTACCCGCACGGGCAGCGCTGCGGAGGCGATAAACCCGCCATGTTTTTGACCGTGATTACGAACTAGCCGGAGGTTTATATGCTTGAAAAATATCTGCCGCGCATCGACTTTTCCTCCTATGAAGATTTCGTTCGCCATTACAAAGTACATATTCCGGCGGATTTCAACTTCGCCTATGACATCGTCGACGGCTGGGCGAAAGAACAGCCGGAAAAAAACGCGTTATGCTGGTGCGATGATCACGGCGGAGAGCGTACATTTACTTTTTCCGACATCGCAGCGCTGTCCGCCAGAACCGCCAACTACCTGCGCTCGCTCGGCATCGGCAAGGGTGATGTGGTATTGCTGATTCTGCGTCGCCGCTGGGAATATTGGGTCGCCGCCAACGCCGTCCACAAGCTCGGCGCGGTGTTGATCCCCGGCTCACTGCAGTTGACTCAAAAGGATATCGTCTACCGCGCCAACGCCGCAGAGATCAAGGCCGTTATCGCCGTCGATGACCCGTTCGTCATAGAGCAAATTGAACTGGCGCAGCCCAAAACCCCATCGTTGACCGTGAAGATTTTAGTCGGCGAAGATCGGGACGGATGGGGCAATTTTAGAAAGATTGATGAATTTCCGGACCGGATTGAGCGTGTGAAAAACGATGTGAAAGATACGTTTTTAATCTATTTCACCTCCGGCACAACCGGTATGCCCAAGATGGTGCGTCATGATTTTTCCTATCCGATCGGTCACATCGTCACGGCGAAATACTGGCAGTGCGTCCGGGAAAATAAACTCCATATGAGCGTCTCGGACAGCGGCTGGGCTAAATTCGGGTGGGGCAAGATATACGGGCAGTGGATTTGCGGCGCGGTCATTTTCGCCTATGATATGGACAAGTTCTTGCCGAAGAATTTACTGCAAAAGATACAGGATTACAAATTGACCACTTTTTGCGCGCCGCCGACGATGTACCGTTTTATGCTGACCGAAGATGTCGCTTCTTACGATTTATCCTCCGTTGAGCGGTGGAGTTTAGCCGGAGAACCGTTAAATCCCGAGATTTTCCGCAAGTGGGAACAATTGACCGGGAAGAAGATGGCCGAGGGCTTCGGTCAGAGCGAGAGCAGCGTGATGTTAGCCAACTTCCCGTGGTTTGACCCGATTCCCGGCTCGATGGGCAAACCGTCACCGCTGTATGACATCGCATTGCTCGACGCGGAAGGCAACCCCTGCGAGGACGGCGACGAGGGTGAGATCGTCGTAAAAAACGCGCGCACCGATCCGCCCGTGGGCTTATTCACGGGATATTACCGTGATGAAGAAAATACGGCGAAATCCTTCAAGGACGGCGTTTATAACCTCAAAGACGTGGCCTGGCGCGACAGCCGGGGTTATTATTGGTTTGTCGGGCGGCATGACGATGTAATCAAGTGTTCGGGCTACCGCATCGGGCCCTTCGAAGTCGAGAGCGCGCTGCTCGAACACAAGGCGGTGCTCGAATGCGCCGTGACCGCCGCACCCGATCCGATCCGCGGGCAAGTGGTCAAGGCGACGGTGGTATTGAAAGCGGGCTTCACGGGCAGTCCGGAGCTGATACACGAGCTGCAGGAACATGTGAAAAAAGTCACCGCGCCGTATAAATATCCGCGTATTGTGGAATTCGTTGCCGAATTGCCGAAGACGCTCGGCGGTAAGATCAAACGGGCGGAGATAAGGAAGAATGACCAAGAAGGGAAATAAAATTGTCATTCTGAGCGTAGTCGAAGAATCTCGGCACGCAGAAGGTTTATTACTTTTTATCGGATATAAAAAAATTGTGATGTGATGACCTATTATGTTTTATGCTTACCAATAAGAGCCATACGGTTTTATATATTGGTGTTACGAATCATTTGGAAAGAAGATTGTTTGAACATAGAAGTGAATTGATTGACGGTTTTTCCAAGAGGTATCATTTACATGAGTTAGTGTATTATGAAAGCACAAACAACATTATGTCCGCGTTGGAACGAGAGAAACAGTTAAAACGATGGACAAGGAAGAAGAAAAATGATTTAATTGCAACGATGATCACCAATGGAAGGATTTATCGGAAGAATGGCAATAAATCGCCAGAGCTTTGTGGCACCGAGATCCTTCGACTGCGCGTACCTGCGGGTGCGCTCCGCTCAGGATGACATATTCTACATTATTTTATATTACGGAGGAAAACCAATCATGAACATCAACGGCAACCGCATGTACAAAAATCTCAAGGAACTCGATTTTATTCGTCTTTCCGCCACCGAGGGCGAAATCCGCGGACGCGAGATCCTCGCGGCCAAGGTGCGCGAACTCGGTCTCGAACCGACCATCGAGCTCTTTAAGGCCCCGAAGTACACCATCAAGAATTGTAAGTTCGAAGTCACATCCCCCAAACATACCGTTTATGAGGCGACCGGCTACGGATTTTCGGGCAACGGCGCCAAGGACGGCCTCGAAGCCGCATTCAAGTACGCCGAAAACGGTGAGGATATCGACCTTTTCGATGCCAAAGGCAAGATCGTGCTGCTCTCAAACGGAGCGGGTTATGAGACTTACGAGCGTCTGGTCAAAGCCGGCGTCGTCGGCTTTATCGGGGCATCGGGCAGCTACCGCGACCGCCGCACCGATTCCGATCTCGATCTGCGCATGCTGCGCGAAAACCACATCAAGCACGGACAGATCCCCGGCGTCTGCATCCGCACGGAAGACGCAATCAAACTGATCAACTCCAAGCCCGAAAAGGTCAAGATCACGCTCGAACAGGACGAGGGTGAGGGTGACAGCGCGAACGTCATCACCGAGATCAAAGGCACCAAATATCCGGACGAAGTGATCACTTACACCGCGCATTACGACTCGGTCGTCTTCAGCCACGGAATGTACGACAATGCCGCGGGCAGCGTGATTCTGCTCGAGATGGCCGCGTATTTTATTAAAAATCCGCCGCTGCGCACCCTGCGCTTTATCTGGTGCGGTTCCGAGGAGCGCGGTCTGCTCGGCAGCAAGGACTACATCAAGACCCATGAGAGCGAGCTCGACAAGATCCGTCTGTCGATCAACGTCGATTTGGCGGGCCCGGTCATCGGCCGCGACACCGCCATCGTACTGGCGGAGGAAAAGGTCTGCCATGTGATCGAATTTATGTATAAAGAACTCGGCCGTCCGATGAGCACCCGCTGGGACACCTATTCCAGCGACTGCATTCCGTTCGCGGACAAGGGCATTCCGGCGGTCAACTTTGTGCGGTTCGGCGCGGGGACTGCGAGCGATTGCCACAACCGGCACGACACGCTGAAACCGCTCTCGGCCGACTCGCTTCGCAATACTGCGGAATTCGTCGCGATGTTCTCCGAGCGGGTGGCAAACGCCGCAATGTTCCCGATCGCACGCACCATCCCCGACGAGATGGTCAAGAAGATCGATAAGTATCTGCTGAAAGATAAGAAGTAATACGTTTGTCATTCCGAGGCGTAAAAGCGTCTCTTCGTGACGCTCCGGAGGAATCTCGGACTGATGAAGGTCTCCCTATACAAAACCGATGGTTGTCGGTACCGGGATCCTTCGGACTGCAAGGAACAATCCATCTGATTGTTCCCCGGAAGAATTGCGCGTAAGAGCAATTCTTCAAGAAAATTCGATAATGATTCTTATGCTCCGCTCAGGATGACAATTATCCCCCAACTTCCCGTTTCGAAAGGAGCCCGCTATGTTCCGTGACATCGATCTGCTGGCCGCGCGCGCCAGAAAATTTTATGCCGATCAAAGTCCCGCCGCGTCCATTCAAATTCGCGGCATCTCCGAACTGTCTCCCGAAAAAATGCCGCCGCTCAACTCTTTCTCGTTCCCGGCGGATCTTGAAAAATACCTCGAACTGCGCGCGAAAAACCTCGAGAAGTATTGGGAGCGCCGTTCGCATCTCGACGACGACATCTTCCCGTCCATCGCGCCCTGGTACGGCATTGCCGAGCACACTTCCTTTTTGGGCGGCGTGGTCGATTATACCCCCGACACCAGCTACAATCACACCATCTGCCCCACCTGGGAGGACGTCGATCAACTGAAACTCGATCCCGAGAATCCGCGCCTGAAGATGATCACCGACGGCATCCGGTATTACCGTGAGAACTGGGGCGATAAGTTCGTGCCCAAGCTGCGCGGCGCTGACGGGCCGTCCGACATCGTCAACATCGTGCGCGGCAATGAGATATTCTACGACGTCTACGATGAACCCGAAAAAGTCAAGGCACTGGTCGATTTTTGCGCCGGCGCCGCCCGGTTTTATCTCGAGGCGCAAAAGACGGCAGCGGGCAAAGTCGCGGGCGGGTATGTGACCGGCTTCGATATCTGGCTTGCCGGCAACAGCATCGGCCAGCTCTCCGAGGACGCCTCCTGCATGATGTCACCCGATATCTTCGAAGAGCTTTTCCTGGACGGCTTGAAAAAGACCTGCGCGGGTTACGATTCGGCTATGCTTCACATGCATTCTCTCGGCAAGGTCATGCTGCCCATCTTTGCTTCGGTGCCGCAGATCAAAGTGATCGAAATATCCAACGACCCCAACGCCGACCGCTGCTTCGACGTTTGGCGGCAATACGAAAAGGAGCTTGCCGGCAAAGTGGTCATCATGACCCCGACCGCCGAGGAGCTGCGCGCAAACGCCGACATCATCAAGCGCAACAAGTGCCTGATTTGGTATTATGCCAAGACCTTAGCCGAGGCCGAGGACGCGGTCAAGTTTGTGAGAAGCTTGTAAACTGCCGTCAGGTTTTATTCAAAAGAAAAGACAAAGAACAGCCGCAGCACAAAGTCCGCGGCTGTTTTGCATTATTACGGCAGATCGGTGGATTATTTCGAATTCGCATTGCGTACAACGGGGCAAATATGCTATAATTTCACTTCGGAAGGATACGGATTGTCCTTAAAACTATAATGGAACTTATAAAATTACATTCCGAAATACAAGGAGGATACACCAGTGCCGTCTCCACTTGAAAAATCCGTTCAAAAATACCGTGATTTCCTTGCGGTCAAACCGGGCGCCCCGATGTATAAACGGGAGTTCGGTTATTATGTGCTCGACAAATGGATCGAGCAGGGTTATTTAAAACCGTACAGCGAAGTTTCGGATTACAGCGCTTATCTGCGCGAAACTTTCAATTTTGACGAACCGGCTGTCTGCACGCTGTACGGGCTGGGCGGCTGCGAGGCGTCGCTTTATCCGAGATTCGAAGAAAAGGTGCTCGAGGACCGGGGTGATTACGAACTCGTTCAGGACTTTGTCGGAAGACATTTATTGTGCTTCAAGGGCCGCCGCAGCGGTTTTATGCCCGAATATGTCGACCATCCCGTCAAAGATATGAAGACCTGGGAATGCGATATCAAGTGGCGTATGAATCCGGACACACCCGGGCGTGAGACCCTTTCCGACAATCAGGTCGCCGCAGCTGTCGAGGGTCAGAAAAATGGCAAGATCGTCGAGCAGCTCATGGTCGGCGGCTACATGTATCTGCGCTCGCTGATGGGGCCCGAGGAACTGTTATATAAATTTTATGATGAACCCGATTTGATTCACGACTGTATGAAGCAGTGGTTTGATCTGGCTGACGCGGTCATCGCGCGCCATCAGCAAAAAGTCGCCATCGATGACTTCTTTTTGTCGGAAGATATCTGCTATAACCGCGGGCCGTTGATCTCGCCCGAGATGATCAAAGAGTTTTTGTTCCCCTATTATTCGCAGCTGTATCAGAACATCAAAAAGCGCAATCCGAAGGGCTATACGACCCATTTCCAGGTGGATACCGACGGTTTCTGCGAGCCCGTCATCGAACTTTACCGCAGCATCGGCGTCAATTATTTCAGCCCCTTTGAAATCGCTTCTTTTAATGACCCGATCGCTGTTTCCGAGCGCTATCCCGAATTAAAAATGCACGGCGCCATTGATAAACGGGTGCTTGCGACCACGCCCGATGAAATCGACCGTTATTTGGAAAAGCTGCTGCCGCCGATGCGTAAGCGCGGGGGATTTTTTCCGACCTGCGACCACGGCGTACCCGAGGAAGTCAGTTTTGAAAACTATGTGCACTTCAGAAAGCGCATCGACGAATATTCCGAATAGGAGATGCTGAAAACGTGAAGACTCTTTATAAAAACGCAAAACTGGTGATGCCCTACCGCATCATCGATGGCTGGCTCGAAACCGAAAACGGCATTATTACCGCTTTGGGAGTGGGAACACCTGCGGGAAAAGGCGACAGTGAGATCAATTTAAATGGCAACTACCTTGCGCCCGGATTTATTGAGATGCACACCCACGGCGGCGCAGGTTACGATTTCGCCGATGGTACCGAAGAGGCCTATCTCGAATGCGCAAAGCATTATGCCAAAGCCGGCGTCACGACGCTTTATCCGACGCTCACAACCACTTCACCGGCTTCTTTCGCCGAGGCGCTTGCTACCTTTAAAAGAGCGAAAAAGGATAATAAAACCGGCTCAAGAATGCCGGGGCTGCACCTTGAGGGACCTTACTTTGCGTATGCGATGAAAGGGGCGCAAGACCCGCGGTTTTTGCGCGATCCCGACCCGGCTGAATATTTGCAGATTCTCGATTCCTGTTCGGATATCAAGCGCTGGAGCGCAGCGCCGGAACTGCCGGGCGGAATCGCGTTCGGACGAGAGCTGCGCAAGCGCGGCATCGTCGCGGCGATGGGGCACACCGACGGTCTGTTTGAAGAATTGATGGAGGCCTATGAAAACGGCTATACCCATATGACGCATTTTTATTCCGCGATGTCGACGGTCCGGCGCATCAACGCCTTCCGGCACAGCGGCGCGGTCGAAATCGGTTACATGCTTGACGACGTCACAATCGAGATCATCGCCGACGGCATTCATATCCCACCGGAACTGCTGAGGCAGATTTTTAAATTCAAGAGCCATGACAAGATCTCGCTGATCGCCGACGCAATGCGCGGCGCGGGGCTTCCCGAAGGCACAAAGACCATGCTCGGGTCGTTCAAGGACGGCATGGAAGTCATCATCGAGGACGGCGTCGCAAAACTGACGGACCGTACGGCGTTTGCCGGAAGTGTCGCCACCGCGCCAAGGCTGCTGCGTACGGTGACGCTTGAAGCGGGGCTGGAACTGACAGACGCAGTGAAAATGATGACGCTGAATCCTGCAAAAGTCATGGGCATCGACAACGAATGCGGCTCTCTTGCAATCGGAAAACGCGCCGATTTCGTGGCGTTTGATCCTGATATTCATATCAAATTCACCGTGATCGGCGGGGAAGAAGTCTTGTCGGTTCTGTAAGCCCCGGCAAGCCGGGGGCTCGGAAGAATCTCGGGCTGATGATAATTTTTGGCGTGCATTTAAATAGTCTTTGGGTTAATGAGAACCTTCGACTATGCGCGCCTGCGGGCTTGCTTCGCTCAGGATGACAAACGGAAGGGAACACCGAAATGCACGAAAAGCCAAACAAAAGAAAATTTATTGTTCGGTACGGACTGCTTTATTCGCTGTGCCTGATTCTCTCGCTCGGCGCAGGATTTGTCGCGGCATCGTCTTTAAATCAAAGCGTTCGATGGGGAATTGTCTGGCTTGGATTTTCAGGAATCACTTTGTTTTCACTTATCGTCGGTTTTTTGACGGCCTCGGCGATGTATAGGAAGTACAGCAAGTAGGTTTTCTTGCAGAGCGGAATGCCCACATCCCGCCGTGCGGGCTGAACGGTTCGCAAAAAGCGTTCGTACCGATTTAGTTTCATGGTGTTATCCATTTTAAAGATCCCACCACCTTTTTAAAAAGGTGGACGAAAACTTTATGTAGTGGCAATAAAACACAGAGGTGATTTGATGAAAGAAATCGGGTTCGGCATTATCGGCTGCGGCGTGATTTCCAAATGGCACGCCGAGTCCGTCGCCGCCATCAAGGGCTGTAAACTGATCGGGGCGACCGATCGCGTCAAAGAGAGCGCCGACGCGTTTGCCGCCAAATACGGCTGCAGGGCTTTTGATTCCGTCGAAGCACTGCTGGCTTGTCCGGATATTGACGTCGTCAGTGTCTGTACGCCGAGCGGCCTGCATCCGCAATTCTGCATTCAAGCCGCCGAGGCCGGAAAACATGTGATCACCGAGAAGCCGATGGCGCTGACCGTTGCCGACTGCGACAAGATCATCGAAGCCGCCGACCGAAACCATGTTAAAATCTGTGTAATTTCGCAGCTGCGGTTTTCCCACACGGTGCGTTCGGTCAAATCGGCCATCGACGGAGGACAGCTCGGCCAAATGCTCTGCGGCGACATCTATATGAAGTACCACCGTGACCGCGAATATTATCTCAAGTCCCCGTGGCGCGGCACCTGGGCGATGGACGGCGGCGGCGCGCTGATGAATCAAGGCGTGCACGGCGTCGATACCATTCAGTTTTTGATGGGGCCGGTCAAGTCGGTCTATGCCAACTGTCGTACGCTGCTCCACAACATCGAGACCGAGGACACCTGCTCGGCGGTGCTCGAATTCAAGAGCGGCGCGCTCGGCGTGATTCAGGCCACCACTTCGGTGACCCCAGGCTCGGGCAGGCGCATTGAGTTAAACGGCTCCAAAGGCACTATCGTACTGCTTGAAAATGCGGTGGTTGAGTGGTCGGTCGACGGAACTGCGATTCCGGCCGATATCTTAATCGCATCAACGGTAAAAAGCGGCTACAGCGATCCGACCAACATCGATATCAGCGGGCATATCGACCAGATTACCGATATGGTTGCCGCGATCCGGGAGGGCCGCAATCCCGCAGTCGACGGGCGCGAAGGGCGCAAGCCGGTCGAAATTATCTGCGCCGTTTACGAATCGTCAAAAACAGGAAAACGAATCGATCTTTAGAGAGGAATCATAACATGTTGAAATTCGGATTGATTACCGACGAGGTCTCGCAAGATTTGGAGATCGCCGCGAAACTGGCGGCGCAATACGGCGTGAAAGGATTGGAACTGCGCACCGTCTGGGAGCGGGCTCCGCATAAACTGACCGCCGAAGATATCAGAAAAATCAAAGAGATCTGCAAACGGTATGACGCCGTGGTCTGCGGGCTCGGCGCACCCTGCTTTAAATGTGATCTCGATAACCCCGCACAGATCGAAGAGCACATCGAGATTTTCAAAAAAACCGCTTCGGTTGCCGCCGAGTTCGGAGTAACCAATATCCGTACCTTCACTTTCTGGGCAAAAAGCGGCACGTTTGAAGAAAACTTTGACCAAGTCGCCGAAAAGCTCTCATTGTTAGCCGATTTGGCAAAGCGGCTCGGTGTGACCGCCGTCGTCGAGCAGGATCCGTCGGTTTGGGCTTCCAACGGCGCAAAAGTGGCCAAGTTCATCAAAGCCGTGAACTCGCCCGACCTGCGCGCGCTTTGGGATATCGGCAACTCGGTCTGGGATCCCGACGGAGAGATTCCTTATGAAGGAATGCTGGCAGTCAGGCCGTATACCGCGCATGTCCACATCAAAGACGGTAAAAAAATAAACGGTGTGACCGAAGCCGTGCGCATCAGCGACGGCATCGCGCGCGTTAAAGACCAACTGAAGTATTTAAATGATACCGGTTACGACGGCTGGGCGGTGCTTGAGACACATTACCGGCATAAGAAGGAACTAGACGAACAGACCCTGAAGACCCCGGGCGGTTCGGGTTTTTCCGCTGAGGGGTATGCCCCGACCGAAGAATGCCTGCAGGCGCTCACGGCAATGGGGATCGCATGATTTGCCACGACTGCCCGAGGAACTGCGGCGCGGCGCGAACCGCGGAAACCGGAAGCGGCGTCTGCGGATACGGCACGACTGCGCACATCGCCCGGGCAGCACCGCATTTTTGGGAAGAACCGTGCGTCAGCGGCGAAAAAGGCAGCGGCACGGTCTTTTTCTGCGGCTGCGCGCTCGGGTGCGTTTACTGTCAAAACGCCGAGATCAACAATGGCGAAAACCGGGGCAGAGCGTTGACGCCCGAACAGCTTCGGGAGCATTATTTTAAACTGATTGAACAGGGCGTACACAACATCAATCTCGTGACCGCAAGCCATTTTACCGACGCGGTGATCGAGTCGCTCAAAGGCGGACTGCCTGTGCCGGTGGTCTATAACTGCGGCGGATATGAAAAAATTGAGACGATTGAACGGCTTGCACCGTATATTGACGTGTGGATGCCCGACTTGAAGTACACCGATTCGGCGCTTGCGGCGAGATATTCGCGTGCGCCCGATTACCCCCGGATCGCAAAAGCGGTGATCATCAAGATGTACGAACTCGCCGGGGATTATCAACTCGACGAAAATGGAATGATTCAAAAAGGGGTCATCATTCGGCACCTGATTTTGCCGGAGCATTTGGAAAACACCTATCGTGCGATTGATTTTGTGAAAGAGAACTTCAAGCCGGGGAAAATATTGTTTTCGCTGATGGCGCAATATACGCCGATGCCGAACGGAGGCCCCAAGCGTAAACTGAGTGCCGATGAATACGAAGCGGCACAGGAGTATCTGTTTCAAAGCGGAATTGAGGACGGGTTTATTCAGGAGCCGGATTCCTCAGGCGAGGAATTCATCCCCGATTTCAAGGGAATGTAGCATAAAGATTGCAACGATATTATTAACGGTTTTTCAAAAATGGCCTTATTTATGGATCCCGCCCGGAGCATACGTGTTATTTTACTTAATCATGAGAATCGGGTTTCATAAAGGACTTGCAGAAGCAAAAGAATATTTAAGCGACTTATTTATATGAAAGAAGGAACGGTAAAAGCCGTTCCTGTTCTTTTATATAAAACTAAAAATTGCGTTTAGGGGATATCTAAACTTAATGTTTTACTGTTTCCGATAATTCGTGGGCAGAAAATTGAAGATCTCGCGCTCCGCGGCGCCGGGGTCTTCGCTTTTGATCGCCTCACCGAGTTTTTCGAGCAGAATTCTGAGCCCGGAAGGATTGAGGTCGTTGTCGCGCAGCACAAAAATCTTCTCATGAGAAGTCGTATCCGCGGTCTCCGCCGACATCGAAAGCTCTTCGAACATTTTTTCGCCGGGGCGCAGACCGATATACTTGATCTTGATGTCCCTGCCCGGTACCAATCCCGCCAGGCGGATCATATCTTCGGCGAGATCTTTGATTTTGACCGGCTCGCCCATATCAAGCACAAAAATTTCACCGCCCTTTGCCAATGCGCCTGCCTGAAGCACCAACGTGACGGCTTCGGGAATCGTCATGAAGTAACGGGTAATATCCGGGTCGGTGACCGTGACAGGGCCGCCGTTTTCGATTTGCTTCGCGAAAAACGGGACAACACTGCCCTCAGAGCCCAATACGTTGCCGAATCGAACCGCACAGAACTCAGTCTTATTCTGCCGGTTGAAATCCATGAACAGCAATTCCGCGATGCGTTTGGTTGCGCCCATGACGTTTGAGGGGTTGACGGCTTTGTCTGAGGAGATCAGAACGCACTTTTTCACGCCCGATTCAATGCACTGGGCCAGCACGTTGCGGGTGCCGAAGACGTTGTTTTTCACGGCTTCGAGCGGGTTGATCTCCATCATCGGAACATGCTTATGAGCGGCGGCGTGAAAGACAAGCTGAGGCTTGTACTCATTAAAAACGGCTTTGAGGCGGTTCTTGTCCCGGATGGAACCGAGCACCGTCACAAAGCGGGTTTTTCCAAACCGCGCGGTTAATTCGTTGCCGATATAAAAAAGGCCATTCTCATTGAAATCATAGACGATCAGCTGTCTTGCGCCCGCCGCGAGAATCTGACGGCAGAGTTCGCTTCCGATGCTGCCGGCGCCGCCGGTGATGAGCACCGTCGCATCCGAAATCATGGACTTTGCCTCACCGTTTTTCATTTTGACCGGGTCGCGCCCGAGCAGATCCTCAATACGGAGACTGCGCAGATTTGCGCCCGCATGTTCGCTGATGGGATCGGTATAATCCTGGACGCCGCTGTAGATTTTTAATGCGGCGTCGGTATTTCGTACAAGTTTGTAAATGCTGCGCAGATACTCACGGTTTGCCGACGGAAGCGCCACCAAAACGGTATGAACGTCATATTTCTCAATGATTGCGGGAAGTTGATCGTCTTTGCCGGCGACCTTGATGCCGCAGATTAAAGCGTTTTTCAGCTGCGGGTCATTATCGGTGAAAGCCACCGGAAGATATCCTTTTTCCGGGTTTGTCAAAAAATATTGCGCCAGATAGGTTCCTGTCTCGCCGCTGCCGACGATAACCGTCCGGTTTGCATTGGCCCTTGTGACGCTGCGTCTCGAGAGAATCTGAAGAAATCTCGGCAAAAGGCGCGCAAATGCCGACAGCATAAAATTCAGGATAAAGATCAACAGAATCAGGCTGCCGGAAAACTTCGTAATGTCCAGCAGTTTTAAAGCGCCCCACAACACGGCGGCGCAAAAATTGGAGCCGACCAGCCGAAGCAGATCAAGTAAACCCGAGCGCCTCCATAAATTGCTGTAACAATCAAAAATCAAATTGAAAATCAAGATGGTGGGCCAGATCAGCAGATAACCGGTTTTGACCGAGAGATATGAAAACGAGTTAGGAAAATTAAACTCAAAGATAATCAATGCGGAAAACAGCGTGGCAAAGGCGCAGATGAACAGATCGCAGATAATCAGCGCGGGTATTTTAAAGTACTTTTTCGCGGGCATTTTTACACCTCATCGGATAGGACTTACAGATAATTATACAATAAACGGTCCATTCTGTCAATATTCAAGTGTAATCACCGGCAGGCCCCGCTTTTTCTATTTTTGCCGTGCAGCGAGTTTTAATGAGTGATTTTTCACCGTTTTTTTGTTATGATTTGTTTTATTTTCGTCAATTTTCAACCTCACGACAGCCCATACATTCAGAATGCATAAAGTGCCGCCTGCGAGATCGCATAATGTCCAAACGACTTCGGGAGCGGCTGCTCCGGCACAGATCATAACGCCGGCCATTGCGATAAAAATAACCACTCTTTTTACTCCGGCTGCATCTGCCGCAGCTGTAAAACCGCAGGTCAGAATCGTCGTAAAAGCGAAAACCGCGACCAGCAGGGAAACCGTCAGTCCGCCGCTTTTCCCGAGCAGTGTTTCGGCAGCACCGACGGCGGTTTTGCAGTTTGAGCATAACAGAGCAAGGCCTGTCAGCGTACACATCAGCAAGGTGTCAAACAACACAGACAGCGATTGGCAAAGCCCGATTTCCTCGGGCGCGCCGTCGGCTTTGGCGGCGGCATACGGCGCGATGCCCCATCCGGCTTCACAGCTGAATGCGCCGCGCCGTACCCCGACCGAGGCCGCCGCGCCGAACCCGCCGCCCGCGACCGCCTCGATTCCGAACGCGCCTTTGAAAATCGCGCCGAATGCCTGCGGGATGTTTTTATAGTTTACTGCGATAATGGCGACGCAAAGGAGAATAAACCCCAAAGCTGCCGGCGGTAAAATTCTCGCGCTGATGCGCGCAAGCTGTTTTTCACCGCCGAGAACGCATCCGAGAAATAAAACCGCAACGGCGGCTCCGGCAGCCGCGCCGAAATATCCCGGCGGCGCGAAGAAATTTTCTTTCAGGGAGACGGCGGCGGAATTGACCTGGATGGACGGCATCAGGACGGCCTGCATGATGAACATCAAACCGGCGAAAGCAAATGCGGTTTTCCGGTTTCCGAGCTTTCGCATATAAACGGGCGGGCTGCCGAATCTTGCGCCGAACCGGCACTCTTCGTAACTGATCGCACTGCCCAACAACGAAAAGACACCCATCCAAAAAATCGCTCCCGGCCCGCCGGCTGCAATTGCCGCAGAGACCCCGACGATATTGCCGACGCCGAGCTTACCTCCGGTTGTGAGGGAAAACACCTCGAACGGAGAGAGCTTCTTGCCGCTCTGCCGGGAGAGAATTTTGGGCACTTTGACAAGGCCGTTAAGGTTATAAAAACAGTTTTTGACCGAAAGCCAAAGTCCGACCGCCAGCAGCAAGCAGACCGGCACGATTCCCCATATGATTTTTTCCGACAGAAACTGCAGAACGGACATCATATCACCCCGAAATGAATATGCAAATCGGCGGTTTTACATGATTAGATTGACAAGGAGGAGGGGAAGGGTTATAGTGAAAGTTAAGAGTTCACAGTTAAAAGTGAACAGTTACGGTGTTTACTTCGCAAAACTAAAATCAAAAATTAGTTCCCGGGAATGTCACTGTACACTTTTAACTGCCAACCGTTAACTTTTAGCTTGTTGATTTCACTGCTAAGGAGTGAATCCATATCAAAATCATTGCGTTTGATCTCGGAAAAGCACGCACCGGCGTGGCCGTCAGCGATATCGGAGAAATCTTGGCCAGCCCTGCCGAGGTGATCACGAAAAATGACCCCGCTGCCGTGCTGGAAGCCGCGGTGCAATGTGTCGCCAAATACAGCGCGGGGTTGGCTGTCGTCGGCCTGCCGTTACGTGATACCGGTGCCGACGGCGAACTCGCCCCCTGGGCGCGGGAGTTCGCCAAAACGCTCGGCGAGCGCTGTCATATCGAAGTTCGCCTTTACGACGAGCGCTATACGACCGCCGCCGCGCATGTATACTACAACGAGGCCGGAAAGCACGGCTCCCAAAAACGCCGACAGACCATCGACGCCGCCGCAGCCGCGGTCATTTTACAGAATTTTTTGGACGGCCGAAAACGAGGGAAACAATAACCGCATATGCACATCAAAAGCGCGTTCGGCAGAATGCGCTTTTTCGTTGAATATCACCTGATAACGGAAAATCAATCAGATAAAAAAATGTCCTGCATATCGATTGTGCATTCCGCCGGGGTATGATATAATATTTCCGGCGCAAAAAAACACGCCTAAAATTACTGCAAAACAAGAGGGAATTGTCATGAAATTCGATGGAATGAACATTACCACCGCAAAGACCTATGTCGATTTGATGAAAAGATACGTCGACTCGTACTGGGCAGATCAAAAAAACTTTGACCATCTGTCGGTCATCGAAGGCATCAACACCGACGCGTCCGGCAACAGCATTACAACGACGCTGACCCAACCGCTCGGAAAGGTGCAATACGGATATGCGATTCAATCCGCCGCCGAGGTCTATAAACATACGAAAAGAATCGAATACGCCGAGATCGCGCTAGCGCTGATCGGGCGCATCGCCGATATTTATGAAGCCGTAACCAAACAATTTACACTCTCTTTTGATGACCTGGACGCTTTGATGTTCATCGAAGCGGCATTTGCGGGCGGCCCGTTCGCAAAGGGTTGTCTGATTTTACGCGAAGCGGGGCTGATGAGCGACGAACTCTACAAAAGAATGCAGCCGGTCTGGGAAACGGCCGTGCGCTCCGCGATGCGTCTGCCCGAATGGGGCCCGTTCAACCGCTGCGTATTACGCGTGATCACGCTGTCGCGTTTCGCGCGCCTTTACCCGAACAGCTCTTTGGCGAAAGAAGCGGGTGATTTGGCGCGGTTTTGCGCCGAGGACTCGATCGGCCGCTGGACGATGGAAGACACAACGCTCTATAACGGCGTATGGTATATTTGCATGGCCGAATATCTGCACGAAAACAACATTCGTAATTTTCGTACCGATACGATTTTCCATTATTACGCCACTTATTTTGTGCACACCCAGACGCCCGAGGGCAGCATCCCCGACTACGGCGACGCCCGCATCCGCGACTGGGGCTGCCCGGCGCTGTGTCTCGGCTTTTTGGAATGGACCGCGGCGATCTACAACGACGGTACTGTGAAATACGCGGCGATGAAGCTGCTCGATTGGGGCAAGAACTATTACGGCAAGGGCATTGCCGGCGGATGGCACGCCCGCTCCTATGCGCTGGCCGCCGATATGGCCGACGAAAAGGTCAAGCCGGAAAAACCGGAATATCTGTCGGGTGAAATCATCGACGATCTTGTGGGCAAAAAGTTGATCTGGCGCGGCAAAAAGGATGACAAAAACAAAGAGTATTTAATGCTCAACTACCGCGACGAGGGCAATTACGCGCTGCTTGCACGGCAAAATATGTTCTGCACGATTCCCGCACCCGCCGAAAAAGTCCACCACGGGCATGCCGACGAAAACACGATCACGAGCTATTTTTACCGTGACAAGCCGTTACTCTGCGACGGCGGCTACCGCGACGCGATTGTCGACCACGGCGCATTCCGCGCGGACTTTTACCACAATAAAGTCGTGATGCGCAACGGGCGCATGTTCCGTGAGAAGGGCTTTTTGGAATATGCCGAGGATCTCGGCGCCTATTTAAAAGTGACGACCGAAAAGGTCTTTTATCAGGAGATGCTCGGGCTTGAAATCGGGCGCACCCGCATGGATGACCCGCATCACCGCACGGTTTACGACCGCACGATCATCCATTTCCCGACGGGCGGCTTCGCGGTCATCGACTCGGTCAAGGCCAAACAGACCTATGAATATACGCTCGGGCAGATGTGGTTCGGCGGAGAGATTTTAAAATGCGGCGAAAGCGACTGGACGATTGCGCAGAATTTCGGCAAAGACGCCATGGGGCCGGAAGGTACCGAAAACTTAAAGCTTCGGCTGGCATTTGTGCGCAAAGACCTCAAGGTCTCGCTCGAAAAACTGCGCCGCAATTATAATGACGACCAATACGCGCTGACGCAGTATTACAGCGAATACCTCGGCGAGGGCGAGTATCTGCATTTCGTGACGCTGCTGTTGCCCGAGGACGGCGCGGAGGACGAAAAGCGCAACGACAAGATCATCAAATCGGCTTCCTGCAAATTGGTGAACGGAAACGCGATCGAGTTTAAAGCAACCGTCGGCGGCAAGAAATACACGATCGGCATGAAACTCGATGAAAGGTATGGCTATAACGACCACAGACACCGCCCGACCTATTCCTTTGAGGCAGGCAAGATCAGCTACACCGATTTCACGACCGATGCACTTTTGACAGTGATGGCGGGGAACGAATACAGCGCACTGATGCTGTCACGGTTTGACTGCAAGGGCAAGACACTGTTTGAAGCGCCGGTAACGGGATTTTCGAACAATGACCTGACTCAGAACATGGGCGCGTTCAATTACCTGAGACACGAAGGAAAACTTTAATCACTTGATGAATGAAAACTTGATATGAGGTGTTAAAAATGCGTTTGTTAAACACTTACATCGATCATACCGCTTTGAAGCCGACCACGACCCGGTCGGCCATCGAAAAGCTCTGCGCCGAGGCCAAACAGTATCAATTCGCCTCGGTCTGCGTCAATCCCTGCTACGTCCCGCTGTGCAGTCAGCTGCTTGCCGGCAGCGGCGTCGCCGTCTGTACCGTCATCGGTTTTCCTCTTGGCGCGAATACCACCGACATCAAGGTCGCCGAAGCGAAAAAAGCCATTGAAGACGGCGCCGACGAACTCGATATGGTCATCAACTCGGCGGCTTTGATCGACGGCAATAACGATTACGTCCGCAAGGAGATCAAAGCTATCGTCGGCTGCGCGGACGGCAGAGTCGTCAAGGTCATCATTGAGACCGGACTGCTCAACGATGAGCAGAAAGTACGCGCGGCCAAGCTCTGCTGCGAGGCGGGCGCGACTTTTGTCAAGACCTGTACCGGCATGACACAGGGCGCGGCGACGGTCGAGGACGTGAAACTGATCAGGCAAAACATCACAGGCAACGTGAAAATCAAGGCCTCGGGCGGTATCCGTACCAAGGCTGACGCAATTGCGCTGATCGAAGCCGGAGCCGACCGGATCGGTGCTTCGGCGGGCATTGCGATTGTGGAAGGATAAGCCCAGTCCTGTTTTAAATTCATTTATACTTTATTGACGGATCAGACATCCCAAACTTGATTTGTATCAAAGAAAGGAGAGGTTTGTCATGTTGGAACGCAGCAGCGGTGTCCTAATGCCGGTATTTTCTCTTTGGGGGGAATACGGATGCGGGGATTTCGGGCCGACGGCCCGTGAATTCGTGGACTTTTTACAAGCCGGCGGGTTTTCCTGGTGGCAGGTGCTGCCGTTTTGCATGACCGACCGCTTCCGCTCGCCCTATAAGTCTCCGGCGGCGTTCGGCGGAAATCCGTACTTCATCAGTTTGGATATCTTGTGCATGAAAGGGCTTTTGACTTCGGAGGAGGTCGACTTTGCGCGGCAAAACAGCCCTTGGCGCTGCGAATATGACCGGCTCGAAAAAGAACGGCTCCCGCTTTTACGGTTGGCGGCTTCCCGCATTCAACCGAAAGACGAAAGAGCGCGGGACGGGTTTTTCGATGCCCATCCGCAGGTCGCCAAAGTCGCCGAATTTATGGCTTTGCGTGACGTGAACCGCCTTTCCGACGGCAGTTATCCGGTTTGGAATGACTGGACAGTCGAAGAATCCCGCGAGGACGATTTAAAGTTCTGGCGTTTTGTGCAGAGCGAATTCTTTCTGCAGTGGGTTGATTTGAAGAGCTACGCCAACAAGCGCGGCGTGAAGATTTTGGGCGATCTGCCGATCTATGTCGACTACGACAGCTGCGACGTCTGGGCGAATCAAAAACAATTTCTGCTCAAACCCGACGGCACCCCCAAATGTATTGCGGGAGTTCCGCCGGACTATTTCGCCGAGGACGGACAGTTATGGAAAAATCCGCTCTACGACTGGGACCGCATGAGAGAAGACGGCTTTGCCTGGTGGAGCGAACGCATCGCCCATTCGGCGGAGCTGTTCGACGGACTACGGTTTGACCATTTTCGGGGTTTTGAATCGTACTGGAGCATTCCCGCCGGAGCCGAGACTGCCCGCGAGGGCGAGTGGAAACAGGGGCCGGGGCTGGAATTTGTAAGGAAGATGGAACAGGCCGCCGGAAAGTGCCTTTTGATTGCCGAGGACTTGGGCGACCTGACCGAGAACGTTGAGGAACTGCTTGAAGCGTCCGGATTTCCGGGCATGCGGGTACTGCAGTTCGCCTTTTTGGGCGACAAAAAGTCGCCGCATCTGCCGCATAACTATATTCAAAACTGCATCGCCTACACAGGCACGCATGACAACAACACACTGCTCGGATTTATGTGGGAACAGGACCCGCAGACCCGGGACCGCATCATGGACTATTTCGGGATTCCGAGGGACGACTGGGACAGTCACTACGACACGATTCTGCGCGTGATGTGCCAGTCCTGCGCCGGAGTTGTGATTTTCCCGATACAGGATTTGCTGCATTACGGAGCCGATACCCGCGTGAATGTGCCGGGCGTCGAGGGCGGCGAGAACTGGGAATGCCGATTTACCCGCGATCAGGTGTTGGGTCTTTTGCCGGGGAAATATCACGCCTGGAATGACTTATACGGGCGGTTGATCTCAATGTAGGGGCGGATATGATCCGCCCGCTCACCACTTGTAATGAAAAAGAAGAGGATGCGTCGCTATATCGCTTCTTCCTTTAGTGATACTTTTTGCTATTTCAACGGGCGGATCATATCCGCCCCTCTTTTTATAAAATTGAAATTATGCAAACATTTAAATAATATTTGCATAAAGTATTGACAAATATGCATTTACATGTATAATTATACATTATAATCGGTTAAGATGATTCTATTCAGACCGAAAAACCGGACAGCGGGGTAGCAGACATGATCAGGACTAAGATCTTTATCGACGGGAGCGCCGGGACGACAGGACTTCGGATCGCGGAACGGCTTTCCAAAAGAGCCGATCTCGAGTTGATTTTGCTGTCGGAGGCCGAGCGCAAGGATTCAGAGAGCCGAAAAAAAGCCTTGAACAGCGCCGATGCGGCTTTTTTATGCCTGCCCGACGCGGCTGCGATAGAAGCGGTCGGAATGATCGAAAATCCCGACACGGTGGTGCTCGACACCTCGACCGCGCACCGTACCGCCGCCGGATGGACATACGGGTTCCCCGAACTGTCAGAAGAATTGAAAAATGAATTAAAAGTTGCAAAGCGGATTGCGGTTCCGGGCTGCCACGCGAGCGGATTTTTGGCGCTGGTTAAGCCGCTCGTTGACGCAAGGATTTTATCAAAAGATGTGCACTTTTCGTGCCATTCGCTGACCGGATACAGCGGCGGCGGAAAAAAGATGATTGCGCAGTACGAAACCGAAGACAACGCACTTTTAAAAGCGCCGCGCGAATACGGGTTATCGCAAGGTCACAAGCATCTGCCAGAGATGAAGGCGATTTCCGGGCTATCTAATGCACCGGCGTTTTGCCCGATTGTCTCTGACTTTTACAGCGGAATGCTGGTCACGGTGCCGCTGTTTGTCTCCGATTTGCAAAAGGGTGCGACCATTGAGAGCATTAAGGCATTCTTTGCGAAAAAGTATTCCGGGCCGGTGGTGCGATACACCGAAAACAGCGAAGACGGATTTTTGTCGGCGGCGGGGCTTTCGGGGAAAGACAGCATGGAAGTCTCGGTGTTCGGCAACGGCGAGCAGGTGATCTTGACCGCGCGATATGACAACCTCGGCAAAGGCGCATCGGGCGCGGCGATCCAGTGTTTGAATATTTTACTCGGAATCAATGAAACGGAAGGTTTAGAGATATGAATGAAGATACAATAAAAATCGTTGACGGCGGGGTTTGCGCGGCTAAGGGTTTCAAAGCCGGCGGCGTCCACTGCGGCATTCGGAAGAATAAGAGCAAGCGTGATCTGGCGCTGATTTTCAGCGAGGTCAAGGCGAATGCGGCCTCGGTTTATACCACCAATCTGGTCAAGGGCGCGCCGTTAGTTGTGACCAAAACTCATCTTGCCGACGGAAAGGCGCAGGCGATCATTTGCAACAGCGGCAACGCCAACACCTGCAACGCAGACGGCATTGAAATTGCGGAGAAAATGAGTGATTTACTTGCGGACGCTTTGAAAATCAGCTCGTCGGATGTGGTGGTCGCCTCGACCGGGGTCATCGGGCAGCCGCTGCCGATTGAGCCGATTCAAAACGGTATTCCGGCGCTTGTGAGCTCGCTCGGCGACAACAGCGAACAGGCCGCCGAGGGCATTATGACCACCGATACGAAATTAAAACAGATCGCGGTTAGTTTTGTGATCGGCGGAAAGGAATGCAAGATCGGCGGTATCGCCAAGGGTTCGGGGATGATCCATCCCGACATGGCGACGATGCTCGTGTTCATCACGACCGACTGTGCGATTTCGAGTGCGTTGCTGCAAAAAGCGCTCTCGAGCGATATTCAGAGCACGTTCAACATGGTCAGCGTCGACGGCGACACCTCGACCAACGACATGGTCACGATTCTGGCGAACGGAC
>DAOPZJ010000038.1 GCA_035353335.1 Oscillospiraceae bacterium
ACATCGGGTAATCGCTTAAAAATATTGGGTTTTGAGCATTTCCGCAGCGGACTCGTCGAGCAGCTCGCGCTTGGTCACCCGGTCGAACGTATCCATCAGATCGGGAATGCGGACGCAGCTTTTGGCGGCGCCGTAAAAATCCTCGGCGACCCGGCCCTGGTGCATCATCACGATCCGGTCCGGCATTTCCACCGCCTGCTGCATGGAATGCGTCACCATCAACGTGGTCAGGCGCTCGCGGCGGACGATCTCGGAAGTAAGCTCGGCCACTTTGGCGGCGCTTTTCGGGTCCAGCGCCGCAGTATGTTCGTCCAGCAGCAGGATGTCGGGCCGGATCCAGACCGCCATCAGCAGCGTCAACGCCTCGATTGATATGACGGTGATCATGCAGCTGCTCGGCATCGGAATCCTGCTCACGCTGGCTGCGAGCGGCGCGGCGATCATCTCAATCATCCGTTACGAGCCGTTGAAAATTCTCACGAGCCGCACTTAAAAGGAGGAAACATCATGAACGCGCTGGAACTTCAGAATCTGACATACTATTACGATAAAGACCATCCGATACTCAATAATCTCAACTTCACATTTGACAAGGGAAAAATCTACGCCATCATGGGCCGCTCCGGCGCAGGCAAGACCACGCTGCTCTCGCTGCTCTCCGCGCTGACCGACCCGAAAAGCGGTACAATTCTGTTCGAGGGAAAAGACATCAAGTCCATCGACCGGTACCGCTACCGAAGTAAATTTGTCGGCGTTGTGTTTCAGGGTTATAATCTCCTGCCGCAGCTGAATGCGGTTGAAAACGTCGAACTCTCGATGGACATCGCGGGCATCAAGGCCGCCGACAAACACAAGCTCGCAATGGAGCTGCTCGAAAAGGTCGAACTCGACGAAGTAAAAGCCAAGCGCCGCATTTTGATGCTCTCCGGCGGTGAACAGCAGCGGGTCGCCATCGCCCGCGCGCTCTCCTATAACCCCGACATCATTCTGGCCGATGAGCCGACCGGAAATCTTGACGGCGAGACCCAAAAAGAGGTCATGGACATCTTCACCCGCCTTGCCAAACAGGAAAATAAGTGCGTCATCATCGTCACTCACGCCCCTGATGTGGCCAAATACGCCGATGTCGTCTATGAGCTCGAGTCGTTGAATGGGAAAAAGCCAAAAGACAAGCCCATACAGGCATAACGAATATGCAAACAACGGCGAAGGGTTTCTCCCTTCGCCGTTTCCACTATTCTCAAATTGACACTTCTTTCGCCGCATGTTACGATTTGTGTTCGAAAGGAGCTGAAAACGTTTATGAAAGTCGGATTGATCCGATGCATGAAAACCGAGGATAAATGCCAGGGGAAAATGTGTTTCAAGGCAATCAAAGAGAAAAAATCCGTATTCAAAGGCGCAGAGGGCGACATTGAGATTGTGGGCTTCGTCTCCTGCGGCGGGTGCCCCGGAAATAAGGCCGCGGCAAGAGCCGCGAATATGGTTAAGCGCGGGGCGAATACCATTGCTCTCACCACCTGTATCACAAAAGGAAACCCCGCCGGCTGTGTATGCCCTCATTTGCAGAAGATGAAAGAGGAAATTGCCAAGCAAGTCGGTGAAGGAATTACCGTCTTTGATCACACACACTGACCTAAGGCGACATTTATAGGTTCTCTATTTGAACAGTTGACGAAAAAGTCATCCGTGGTATAATTGATTTAACGGGAATGAAGTTCTCCCTCGGGCAACCGAAACCGCCGAACGGCTGATGACTTCTGTAAATAAACAGAGGGCTTCGGCTCTTTTTGTGTGATAAAGGGGAGAATTTTTTCATGCAGGACTTGCTCTATGTCGGAATGGGCGGTTTTTTGGGTGCTGTTTTACGCTATTCGGCGGGCTTTTTACCGATAAAACCCCAAAACGGTTTTCCAATGACGACACTTCTCGTAAACATCACCGGCGCGTTTGTAATCGGTTTGATTGCCGCGCTCTCGATTAAAACCGGCATCCATCCTAAATTGGTTTTGTTTCTCAAAGTCGGTCTGTGCGGCGGTTTTACGACCTTTTCGACCTTCTCCGCCGAGACCGTCCGCCTGTTTCAAGACGGCAAAACAGGGCTCGCCGTTGCCTATATCGTCGCCAGTGTGCTTTGCTGTGTTCTTGCGATACTTTTTGCCGAGTGGATCATCGGTAAATAAGAAATGTGATTTTCACAAATTGTAATTACCTTTTCTTTATTATCCGCGAACTTGTGATATAATTGAAAAATGTTAATCATGACGAAAAGGACCTGAGTTCATGAGAAAAAATCATCGGAAACTATCCCCTGCGATGCTGTTCATTCTGCTGTTCGGCATCGTCAGTTTGTTTTCCGATATGACTCACGAGGGTGCCTCCAGCATCAAGGGGGCATATTTATCCTTGCTCGGCGCGTCGGCTGCTACCATCGGCTTCGTCTCCGGTTTCGGCGAGCTGGTCGGCTATTCGCTGCGTTATGTATTCGGCCGCCTTGCCGATCGCACTAAAAAATATTGGCCGATTACGATTATCGGCTATATCGTGGACGTCCTCGCGGTGCCCGCTTTGGCGCTTGTCGGAGAAAACGGCTGGATTTTTGCCTGCGCACTCATTATTGCGGAACGGGCGGGAAAAGCACTGAAAAAACCGGCAAAAAATACGCTGATGTCGTTTGCGGCTTCTCAGGAAGGTGCAGGCAAGAGCTTCGCGATTCAGGAACTGCTCGATCAGATCGGTGCGTTTCTCGGGCCGGTGCTGCTCTATCTGGTGATGTTATTCAAAATGACCGGCACGACTTATCAAATTTACGCATTCGGCCTTGCGATTCTGGCAATTCCCGCAGCTTTGACCGTTATCATGCTGTTTATTACAAAGCGAAAATTTCCGAATCCCGAAAATTTTGAGCCGGAACCGAAGGAATATATCCCCTTCAAACTTGATAAAAAGTTCATTCTTTATATCGCAGGCATCAGTTTGTTCGCCTTCGGCTTCATCGATTATTCGCTGATTATCATGCATGTCTCACGCGAATTTTCCGGCCTAACGCCGGGCCTGAACTCATCCGCGCTCGTCAATACCGGAACACTGCCGCTGCTCTACGCAGGAGCCATGTTGGTGGATGCTGTTTCCGCTCTTGTCTTCGGGCTTTTATATGACAAAAAGGGCAATTTGGCGCCGGTGTTGTCCACGGCTCTTTGTGCGCCTTTCGCGCTGTTTATTTTCGGTTTCAAGTCCGTACCCGCGCTGCTCGTCGGGATCGCGCTCTGGGGCGTCGGAATGGGCGCCCAGGAATCCATCCTGAAAGCGGTCGTCTCGACGATCGTCCCGAAGAACAGCCGTGCTACCGGTTACGGGATTTTCGAATGCTCCTTCGGCGTTTTCTGGTTTCTCGGGAGCTGGCTGCTCGGCGTTTTATATGACGTGAGCATCCCCGCCATGATCGCCGTCTCCATCATCACGCAGCTTGCGGCGATCCCGCTTTACTGTTTCTCAGCGAGAAATTCGCGGAGAGTATTGTCAAAGCGGAAAATATAAATAAACCTCCTGATTATTTATACGCCGAAGCGTATTTCACAAATCCCGCCAGGGATTTATTTCATTGAAAAAACCCCGTCAAAGACGAGGTTTTTTCTGGTGCCGCCGGTCGGGCTCGAACCGACACGATGTTGCCATCAAGGGATTTTAAGTCCCTGGCGTCTGCCAATTCCGCCACGGCGGCATAGAATCGCTAAAGCGATTCATTTGAAATATTTCAAGACGTCAAAGAATGCTTCGCATTCTCTTGAAATATTTCTGGCTTCTGTTGATTCTCTCTTGAAGTTTTTCAGCCGTTGCTGAAAAACTTCCGGCTTCTGCTTGCATTATGAATTTGTGATCGCTAAAGCGATTCATTTGAAATATTTCAAGACGTCAAAGAATGCTTCGCATTCTCTTGAAATATTTCTGGCTTCTGTTGATTTTCTCTTGAAGTTTTTCAGCCGTTGCAGAAAAACTTCCGGCTCTGCTCGTTTTTAAAACTATGATCGCTAAAAGCGATTCATTAAAGATGCTCTTGTGATTTTATTGCAGCGGTTCGCCTTCGCCGATAAACTTACCTTCGTTTGTATAAATGCCGACACAGGCGATCGTTTTATTGTTGGTGAGCGTTCCGGCTGCGAGGTTATGAAATACGCCGCCGTCATTGGTAATCTTGAGCGTTCCGTTGTTGGTGACGGTTGCTGCATTATTAAATGTGGTTACGCGGTCAAGCCGTAATTCTCCGCCCGCGTCGATCAAAACTTCGCCGTTGTTTTGAATCGTGCCGTGATACGGCGCCAACATGCCTTTATCGGCGATGCGGATGGTTCCGTTGTTTTCGAAGACGGCAAAAGCAAACTCAAATGTCCCTGTGATCAACAGTGTCCCGTTGTTGACAATACCGCTTATGGCCGGTGCGAAATTGTCACCCATCGTGACGGTGACGCCTTTGTCGATCACCATTACAAAGCTGCTTTTTTCGAATTCTTTAAGGCTCGAAAGCCCGATGGTGATATCGGCCTTGATTTTCACGCCGGCGGCTGTATTGCCGTCTATCGCCTGCATCAGCGCATCTGTGTCATAGACATCCACAAGCACCGATGCATCCGAAGAAGATGGCTGCGAAGACGCCTGAGAAGATATTTGGGATGACACGGGTGATTTCGAGCATCCGGTCACCGCAAAAAGAATTACCAATAAGAGTACGGGAATGAATCGTCTCATATTTACCTCCGTCGGCCATATCCCGCGAGACGCCTTTGCGGTTTTTAATCGCTGTCGGTTTCATGGGAAAGATATAAAAGCAACTTATGCTTTTACACCGGAGTTTGAATTATACCACACCAAAGTTAAAAATGCAAATTGACTTTTCAAAAAAACCTGTTAATATTAGATATATCGAAAATATATTCTGCAGAATATTCAATCAGGGAGGTTCCTATGGAAAACGATGAGCAGCATGCTCACGGACAGCTGCGCGGCGGTATTTGGGAAATGGTCAATGCCTTGAGGACTTTTAACGAAAAAGTGATGGAGCCATATTCGCAAAAACAGGGATTGACCTTCCTTCAGACACGCGTGCTGATGGGGATCCGCCACGGGAAGATCACAACAGTCGGCGGCCTGGCCGAACATGCATCCCTATATCAGGGAAACGCCTCTACCTTGTGTAAACGCCTTGAACAACAGGGCTTTTTACGCCGTGAGCGCAGTTCGGCCGATGAACGCGTTGTCAACCTATCTCTGACCGTGAAAGGGTGCGAAGCCACCGATAACATCGCCCGGCGTATGCAGACGCTGGATGAGTTCATCGAAAAAAACGCCAAGGACAATGTGAAAGCGCTGCGCGATGGCGCAAATGCCTTTTTAGAAATCGTGGATTTGATCATCGAAAACGAACTCTGATTCCCGCACGATTTTTGAATTTATTGAATACGGTTGTCGATAATGGGAAGAACGCCGTCGTCGCCGCCGTAAATCTCGGGAAGTTTCCCATCCCATCTTTCCGCTTGTTTGTAGCGGATCAATTCATCGGTAATCGATTCCTGCAGCTTGCGGTTTCCTTCCGCTTCCTGCTCTTTGGCATACCTGCCGGCGTCTGCGGCAATTTTTGCGGTCTCGGCATCTGCTTGAGCTGCAATGACTTTTTGTTTCGCAGCCGCTTCCGCTTCCAATACTTTTTGCTCCTGTTCCGTGATCGCTTTGAGTTTATTCTGTTCGGCGACCTGTTTTGCTTCAACTGCGGTTGTAAACGCCTCCGTAAAATCCATATCTTCAACCGAGGTGGAGATCACCTCAATATTAAACTTTGAAAGAGTCTCGGTCAGATTTGCCTGAATTTCGGCTGACAGCTTGCTTCTTTCCGAAACAAGCGTCTCGGCTTTATATTTTGCCACAATGACTTTTACGGACTCCTGAATTCTCGGCGAAATCACCGTATCGAAATAATTCGATCCGATCGTTCGGTAAATGTCCTGCGCATTTTCTTTCCGGATTTGATAATTCAGCGAATAGACAATAGAAACCTCTTGAATATCGGAGGAGAAGCATACCAAATTGACGGTAGCTTTTTGGTTTCTGTTGTCCATCAAAATCACCTTTTGAACGGGTGATTTGAAATTGACACCTGCCTCAAATGTGTTTTGTTCCACCTTTCCGAACGTGGTTACAATGCCGGTATGGCCTGTCGGTACTGATGAGAAGCACCCGAAGACCACCAATAAAAGCCCGAACAGTGAAATCAATTGCTTGCGTTTCCCTCTCCAGCGTAAAACCTGCGCATCTCTTTCATAACCAAGTGCGATGAATAATATGACAGTTACAGCAATGGCCAAAAAAATCCACGACATTTCCCATTCCTCCTAAAAGTTCGTTCGCAAATTTTTACTTTACATTTTATAATTTTAACTCTACACTTTCAGTAAAAGCGATATCAGCGGAATTGAAATGACAGAAAGCACCGTGCTGATCGAGACCACTTTGCTGGCATAGACCGGTTCACAGTCGAATTTCTCGGCAAACATGCTGGTGATCGTGGAGCAGGGTGTCGAAGAGCATATCAATATCACGGTCATCGCTGTCATATCGGCAAAAACTCCTGTCAGTCCGATTAAGCGCATAATGCCCCAGGCGACCGCGGGAAGCAGCAGCAGCCGAACCCCGAGCGTTTTCCATAACCATTTATCCGCGAACGCGGTTTTGATTTTGACGTCGGCAAGCCGGATCCCGATTAACATCATTGCCATCGGCGCGACGGTATTCTTGAGGGTGGTCAGCCCGTCAATCACGAGAGACGGCACATATTGGTCGATCGGCAATATGAAGAACAACAATCCTATGTAAATCGGCACGGTTGCCGGGTTGAGAAAAATCTTCTTGGCGGAGATATAGCTCTTGTCTCCGCTGTAAATCATTGCGCCCAAAGACCAGGCGTAAATATTAAAAGCGATAATGTAGACCGAGGCGTAGATACCGGCCTCATTGCCGAGCGCAGCCGTAATGACCGGAATGCCCATATATCCGGCGTTTGAAAAGACCACGCCGAAGCGGCTGACCTTTGCGATTTGCTCCGGCGCTTTTTGAAACAGAGATCTCGCTATGACATAAAAAACCGCGTGTGCGACCATGCTGAACCCGAATACCCATCCCGCCGTCTTCATGATCGAGGCATCGTAAGGCCGGATGAACAGCACGACCAGCATCGCGGGCTGTGTGACGTACAAGATGGTGTTGGCGAAACCTTTTGCGACGGCGCCGTCGGCAAAACCGAGTTTTCGGAGGATGAATCCCGGAACGATAAAAATAATCATCAGCGCTACCGCTCTGAGCAGCGCGAGCGTGTCAACCATTAAAACTGTTCTTCCTTTCGGTTATCGGACTTGTTCGGTATAAGCAAGGGTGAAATCGGGTTTGAAGGTCTCGGTGAAGCCCGGGGAGACCCGGATTTCGAGCTGATCTGTGACCATCAGCGTATCTCCGCCGACAATTTTTCCCGTCAGTTCGAGGCCTGAATATAAGCCGGTCCGGATAATGGTCTGAGCCATCGCGTAGGCCTGTGTCGCAGTCGGCGCGATGACGGTAACGGTCAGCAAATCAGTCGCCGCCGGCATTCCGGTGGTCGGGTCGAGGAACTTGTGATAACGAACTCCGTCAAGTAAAAATCCGTCGTCGGCACGCAGGGTGACAACGCTTCTGCTGCCCGTCAGCGTAATGCTGCCGAGGGAATCAGGGGCATCGTCATAGGGCATTTTCAGACCGACTTTCCGGCCTTCTTCCTCATTGATGACGCAGATGATGTCGCCGATGGCGATTTCGGCGCGAACGCCGAGGCCGGAGAGGAGCTCTGAGACATCCGAGGTCAGTTTCGCCTCAGCAAGCCCGCCGAAGTCGATTATGGCGCCGTTGTCAAGGGTGACGGTATCGGATCCGAGTGTTACGACGTTTGCCATACCCACTCTCGAAAGCGCCTCCTGGATGGCTTTTTTATCCGGGACTGCCGTTTTTGAAAAATCCCAGAGCTTATCCAGCGAAGAGGCGGTCAAATCGTACATGCCGCCCGAGAGTTCATCGTAATAAACCGCAAGCCGGATCATCCGAATCAGATCCTCGGAAACGGCGGTCTCTGCGCCGTCGGTGAGGTTGAGCGCGTACAGTTCGCTGTCGGGGTCGGCGGCTGAATAGATCAGCTCGTCCCGCTTGCACACCTCATCGATCTGTGATAAAATCGAATCATCGCCGGAGCGGAAAATTTTCACCGAGAAGGTCTTACCGAATACCTGAGTCGTATACATCAAGGTGGTTGAACCGCAGCCGCTCAACGGGACGGCAAGAATCACCACGCAAAAAAGCAAACAAATGAAACGGCGCATCGCACACCTCCGATACAATCTAACTGCTTATTGTAAAGCCAAACCGGATGTTTGTCAAGGCGAAAGGTTCTTTAAAAAAGATGAAAAGGCAGTTCTTTAAAAAGGCGGATATCGTGATTATTGTGGTTTTGCTGGCTGCGGCGGCAGGCCTTTTTCTGCTTTCGGCGAGCAACGATTCCGGTACCGGTGTAAGAATTACCAAAAACGGACAGATTGTCGGAGTTTATCCGCTCAATCAGGATAATCTTATTATCATTGATGAGCATAATTCGGTGCGCATAGACGACGGCAAGGTTCGGATGGAACATGCCGACTGCCCCGACGGCTATTGTCTGAAGATGGGTGAAATCTCGCGTGGGAGCATCATCTGCCTTCCGAACCGCGTGGTCGTCGAAGTTTTCTCCGCCGCCGCTCCGGATGCCATTGCGGGATAAATCCCGAATTAAAATTATCGAAAGGAGCCGCCGAGTGACTGTACGTACCAAAAAAGTCGCCTATTACGGCGTCTTCCTCGGTTTTTGCATTCTTGCGGGCTGGCTGGAACACCTGATCGTATTGCCGCTCCCGGTACCCGGAATTAAGTTGGGGCTTGCGAATGCGGCGATTTTGGTGCTGCTTTATCACGACGGCGTAAAACCGGCGGTGGCGGTCAACATTCTCCGCGTTTTACTTGTCAATTTGCTGTTCACCGGAATCTCCGGTTTTATCTACGCGTTTTTCGGCGCTTTTCTGGCAATGGCAGTCGAAATTCCGCTTTCCCGTTTAAAAAGGCTCGGCGTCGCGGGAGTCAGCGTCGCGGCGGCTTCGGCGCATATCATCGGACAGCTTTTCGCCGCGCAACTCATGACCGCATCGAAAGCCGTCTGGGCTTACTTGCCCTGGCTGCTCGTCACCGCAATACTGACCGGTCTGCTCACCGGTGCCATCGCAGCGGCTACACTACGGTATTTGCCGAAAACAAAAATGTAGAGTTGAATACCCCGTTAATTGAATTGGAAAGGGCATCGAACATGAAGACAAGAGAACCCGATTTTTCACAATTATTGAAAGTGATGCGCCGGGAAAAACCCGACCGCCCCGTGCTGTTTGAACTGTTTTTGGACCCCAGGTTGTTCACCCTGTTCTCCGGAGAACCGTTTGAATACGGCGGAGACCCGCGCGAAGAGATGCGCATTTTGATCAAGGCCTATGCGGCAGCCGGTTATGACTATACCAGCGTCTATGCGAACGGATTCAGTTTTCCCGGGCCCGAGCGCGAACACGCGAAAAGCACCTCAATGCGCGACGGTCTGATCAAAGACCGCGAGAGTTTTGATAAGTATGTCTGGCCCGATCCCGAAAACGCGGATTACGAACTTTTTCATGAAGCTAAAAAATGGCTGCCCGACGGAATGAAGTTCATGATTCGCGGCCCCGGCGGGCAGCTCGAAAATATGCAGAACATCGTCGGGTATGACAACATCTGCGCAATGCTTTATGACGATCCCGATCTGCTTGAGGAGATTGCGGCGAACGTCGGAACCCGGCTGGTGAAATATTACGAAATCTGCGCTTCCTGTGACACGATCGGAATACTGATGGACAACGACGACTGGGGCTTTAACACCCAGACCTTTTTATCACCCGCCGATATGCGCAAGTATATCTTCCCGTGGCACAAAAAGATTGCTGAGATCGCTCACCGTCACAATATGCCGGTGGCTCTGCATTCCTGCGGCAATCCTCTTGAGGTGATGGACGATATCATCACAGACATCAAAATCGACGCACGGCACAGTTATGAAGATAAAATCATTCCGGTCGAAGAATTTTACAAACGGTTTCATGATCATATCGCTGTGCTCGGCGGTATGGACGTCGATATGATGACCCGCGGCACACCGGAACAGATTTATAAACGCAGCAAAACAATGCTCGAAGCGGCGCCGACCGGATACGCGCTCGGAACCGGAAACAGTATCGCCGCTTATATCCCGATTGAAAACTATATGGCGATGCGCAAAGCGGCGATGGGAGAGTAAATTGATATTCAGAATTCAGAATTGAGAATTCAGAGGCGAAGCGTTTTAAACGCTCCGTTTTGCCGTTTTGCATAATATCCGAATTGCGTTGACAGATATTGAAAGAAACAAATGGGTGTGCTATAATCCGAAACGTGTTGACTCCGCAAAAACTAATAACAATTTAAAAACATCGAGAGGATGCAAATCAATATGAAAACACGCGAACCCGATTTCTCCCAACTGCAAAAAGTGATGAGGCGCGAAAAACCGGATCGCCCCGTGTTTTTTGAATTGTTTATCAGCGACCGGCTGATCGAGTTTTTCTCCGGAGAAAAACTGATTTACGGCAATCCGGAAAAAGCGCTGAAAACCATGATCAAGGCCTACGCCGCAGGGGGTTATGATTATACCAGCGTGGTCGGCGGCGATTTTGCGTTTCCGACCATCGAGCGGGCGCACGTGCAGAGCGTGTCGATGCGCGACGGCATCATCAAGGACCGCGCGAGTTTTGAAAAATACAAGTGGCCGGACCCGGAGAATTATGATTACAGCTTGCTCGCCAGGGCCGGGGAGTGGATGCCGGCCGGTATGAAACTGATTGCGCGCGGACCCTGCGGCGTGCTGGAAAACATGAACGCGATCATCGGGTACGACAACATCTGCATGATGCTGTTTGACGATCCGGATTTACTCAAAGAGATTGTGGACCACATCGGCAGCCGGCTGCTGAAATATTACGAGATCTGCGCGTCGTACGATACGGTGGGCATGTTTATGGACAACGACGACTGGGGATTCAACACCCAGACCTTCCTGTCCCCGGCGGACATGCGCAAATATGTGTTCCCGTGGCACAAAAAGATCGTCGAAGCCGCGCATAAACAAAAGATTCCGGTCGGACTGCACTCCTGCGGCAATCCGCTCGAAGTCATCGAAGACGTGATCGGGGACATCAAAGTTGACGCGCGTCACAGTTACGAAGATAAAATTATTCCGGTCGAAGAATTTTACAAACGGTACCACGATCGGATCGCGATTTTGGGCGGAATGGATCTGGACTTTTTGGTGCGCAAGACGCCGGAGGAAATCCGCAAACGCTGCAGAGCGATGCTGGAAGCGGCGCCGACGGGGTACGCGATGGGCACCGGCAACAGCACGCCGGATTTTCTGCCGATGGAAAACTTCCTCGCCATGCGCGATACGGTAATGGAGTAGGGATTCGGAAACGATGTTTCACTGTTTTTAACATATCACTGTACAAGAAAAAGGGAGGACGAAATCCTCCCTTTTTAATCAATATATTGCTTAGCAAAACCGCCCCGTCATGAACCCCATGCGGAGGTTCATGCCACCCCACCATAGAAATTCTTCCGGGGGCGAAAACGCGGGTTATCGAATGAACGATTCGTGTTTTATGACGCGTCTGCAGGTGGCATCATGCCGCTCAAACCGCGTGCGATATCTGCACCTGCGGCAGAGCGGTTCCGAAATGTTGCCCCCGCAAAAACCCGCGACAAGCGCTTTATACCGCGGGGTATCCATGATCCGCTCGAGATCGGTTTTAAAAATATTTCCGAGCGCGATCACGCCGCCGTCATCCAAACAGCACGGCACCACCGTGCCGCCGCATAAAACCGCAAGCATTTCGCGGCCGCCGAGGCATTTTCCGCGCTTGGCAATCTCCGGCGCGTCCATCGCCGGCCATTCGAATTGCTCTTCAAACGCCGCATAGACGTTTTGAGCGAATTTCGCCGCCTCCCGACCTCGTTTAGGGTCTTCCGCCGACTGACCGAAAAAGGCCGCTATCGTATTTAACGCAAACAACGAATTCTGATCCATACTCGCGCCGGGTTCTCCGTTCCAAAGGCGATAGGACACGATCGGATGACCTTGTTTCGCCGCATCAATTCCGAATTGTGCGGCCGTTTCTAAATATTCAGGGTCATATCCGCTTTCCTGTGAATGCAAAGAGATATTGACCTGCCGCAGGGAAGGGGCGCCGAGCAATAGCGAACGGTTCTGCATCAGGAGGGTACCGTTGGTGGTCAGATTGGCCGGTATATCATATTGAAGAGCAAGCGTCAGGATCTCATCCAATTCCGGATGCAGCAGCGGTTCACCCTTGACGTGGAGATAGATTTGAGCGCCGGTCGGCTTGACTTGGTTCAGGATATATTCAAATTCCCGCACTGTCATCGTGCGCTTTTCGCGAGGACAGGGCGGGCAAAAACTGCAATTCAGATTGCAGATATTTGTAATTTCGATATAAACGCGCTTTAATTTTTCCACAATAATCTACACAATTCTTCACAAAGTCATAACAACATTTGTTTATTATAGACATCGGAACGGGCGATGAGTACCGATCGTCCGGACCGATTTCCTTTCTGTTTATATTTTCCTCATTTTTTACTCCTTTAACTTCGGCGGTCAAAAACGATGCAATCGTTTTATGATCGCTTTTTTATTTTAAATTGATACCGCCTTAAAATAAAGTGATATTAAAAACAGATTATTTTAGTTTTGTTTCACTGATTCTCTGCCTATTCGCCTTTGGTTTCCTCCGGGCAGGTTCCGTTATTGTCCATGGTCTCTTCCATCAATTTGAGAAGTTCCAGAACGCTGCGAAAATCGCTTTTTTTATTACCGTTCATCCAGGAGACCGATCCTTGCCAGGTGCCGTTGCGGCGATAACGCACCTGCACGACAAAGGTGTTGGTGCTGATGATCTTGTTTTCGTCTTCCGCCATGATATGACCATCCTTTCGCATTTCCTGAAACCGACTTTTAAATACTCCGAATTAAAGTAATGTTCAGTATAACATATCTTTCTTAAAATTTCAAATTTAATTGTTTCTTTAAAAACGCAACCGACAGTTTGAACCATTTTGAGGCCTCGGGATTGATCATGCCCGGAGAATTCGGGCCCGCGCTCTGATAATCACAGGTCGAAAGACCGTGGCAGCCCTCGGAAAAAATATGAAGCTCAAAGGGAATTTGTTTTTCGCGGAGCGCCGATGCCATCAGCAGCGAGTTTTCAACCGGTACGCAGGTATCGGTGGCCGTGTGCCACAAAAAGGTCGGGGGCGTTTCTTTCGTCACCGCCGTCTCGAGGGACATTTTTTGAACAAGAGCCTGATCGCCGGCGCAGAGGTTGTCAAAACTGCCGCGATGGGCTTTTTCGCCGCCGGTGATGACCGCGTAGCTCAAAACCGCGGCGTTGGGTTTCAAATTTCCGGAGGTTGTTTTCAACGTTTCGGCAAGGAATTTTTCGCTCCAGAAGCAGGCAATAGAACCGGCCAGATGGCCGCCCGCCGAAAAACCGGAGACCGCAATTTTTTCCGGGTCGACATGATATTTAACGGCATTTTTGCGGATATAATCCATCGCCGCTGCCGCTTGAAGCAGCGCCGACGGGTAATGCGCGGGCGCGACGGAATAGTACAGCACAAAGGCATTGAAGCCCGCATCGAGATAGTCGATCGCGATCGGCTCGCCCTCGCGGTCGGAGACGAACGCGTATGCGCCGCCCGGACAAATTAACATCGCGGGGAAACGCCGTTCCGGGTCGATTTCGCGGGAGACGTCGCGGCAGTAGGCCTTTAGAATCGGCTCGCCGCCCACGGCAGACAAAGCCGGATAAAATTCTCTGAGGTTGATGGTTTCGTGAATCAAGTCAATAACGCTCCTTCATTTCCCGCTCGATGTCGCGGTCAGCCGATTTTCTGGCTTCGGTATCGCGTTTGTCGTGCAGTTTTTTGCCTTTGCAAAGCCCGATTTCGGCTTTGATGCGGCCATCCTTAAAATAGAGAGACAAGGGGATCAGAGTCAGGCCTTCCTGTTTAATCTGCCCGTAAAGCTTTAAGATTTCGTTTTTATGCATCAAAAGAGGGCGGTCACGGCGCGGGTCCTGATTGAAAATATTGCCCTGTTCATAGGGGCTGATATGTACCCCTTTCAGAAGCAAAATACCTTTTTCGACATCGCACCAGGCGTCTTTGAGGTTGACGTTGCCCGCGCGCACCGATTTGACCTCGGTGCCGGCAAGCGAAATTCCGGCCTCGTATTTCTCGAGAACGAAATAGTCGTGATATGCCTTGCGGTTTTCGGTGATCGTGCGATTGGTCTTTTTTTGCATGATGTGTCCTTTTTAAAATGTGCGGAGAATGGTCTTCGGATTGAATCCGATATGACCATTTTGTAATATGATTTCCGCGTCTTACGGAGCGGACGGCCGATGGCCGCCCCTACGTTGAACAATTATTTATCCAGTTCGATCCGGCCTTCGATGGCGCGCAGCATGGTCATCTCGTCGGCGTATTCGAGTTCGCCGCCGACCGGGATGCCGTAGGCAAGCCGGGTCACCTTGACGCCGATGGGTTTCAGCAGGTTCGAAAGATAAATCGCAGTCACCTCGCCCTCGGCGGTCGTTCCGGTGGCGAGGATGATCTCTTTTACCGTATTGTCAGAAAGCCGCCGGACGAGCTGTTTGATAGTCAGATCGGAGGGCTTGACGTCGGAGGACGGGGAGAGCACGCCGTATAAAACGTGATAGAGGCCGTTGTATTCGCCGGTGCGCTCGACGGCGAGCATATCCTGCGGGTACTGCACCACGCAAATCGTGGAACGGTCGCGGTCCTCGCTTTTGCAGATCGGGCAGACATCCTCGTCGCTGAGATTTTGGCAGATCGAACAACGGCGGATGCGCCCGGTGCAGGTGATAATCGTGTCTGCCAGCTTTTTCGAGATGTCCTTGGGCAGACCGAGAATATGCAGGGCGATACGGCGGGCGTTTTTACCGCCGATGCCCGGCAGTTTCCGAAACTGCTCGGTCAGCTCCTCAAGCGCCGTGATTTCGTAACGCATTAAAGTTGGGGCATACCCGGCATGCCGGGCATGTTCATGCCGGGCATTCCTCCGCTGATCGAGGACATGGTCTTTTCGCTGTCCTCATCGACCTTGCGGGTACACTCGTTGACCGCGCCGATGATCAGATCGGAAAGCATTTCGACGTCTTCGGGGTCGACGACTTCGGGCGAAATCTTCAGGGCGGTGACCTGATGCTTTCCGTCCATGGTCAGTTCGACCGCGCCGCCGCCGACGCTGACGCTGTAGCTGCGCTGCGCAAGTTCATCCTGCGCCGCGGCCATCTGCTCCTGCATCTGCTGAGCCTGTTTCAAAATTTGATTCATGTTGGAGGGCATACCGCCGCCCTGTCTCGGGATGTTCGCTTTCATGGTTTCGGCCTTTCTTAAAAGGATTATTCTTTGACGTTCAGTTTGATATTTTTTGCCTGCGCCGTCTCAATGACTTTATCGAGCGGATCGGCGGATTTCTTTTCGTCTGATTTACAATCAGATGCCGTATAGATACCGATTTTTTTGAATTCGTTATCCAAGCCGAACACCGTATCGACCGCGCCGCGCAATTTTGTCAGATTGCTGTCGCGGGTTAAAAGAGACCTTAAAAACTGGTTCGGCGAATCGATTAATATCTTGCCGCCGCATTTGTAGGCGCTTGAACCGTTTAAAATGCCGTATAAACCCGGTTCGTCCGAAGCTATTCTTGTCAGAATATCCTGCCATTCGGCAAGCGGCTCCGTCGTACCGTCGTCTTTGGCCTCGGTCTTTTCCGATTTTACGGTTTCACTTTTTGCGGAGCGTTCCGGTTCGGCTTTTTTTGGTTCAGGAGCGGGTGCGGATTTTGCGGGAGTTTCCGCGGGTTTGGGTTCGGCTGCGCATTCCGTGCTGCGGCAGAGCTTAATAATCAAAAGCTGAATGTCAAGACGAGGCGCGACACTGCGTCCGATGCGCTCAAAACAATCTTGAATCGCCGCCACACAGCCGCTTATTTCGTCGTAACTCACCTTTACGGCCAGTTTGCGGGCTTCATCGCCGCGAACCCCTTCGGAACCTGCAGCGCCGATTTTGCATAATAACAATTCCCGGTAAAATTCGAGCAGTTCTTCGCATAGGCGCTCGGGGTCGATGCCGTCGGCATAAATGCGCTCGAAACACGCGGTCGCCTTTGCAAGGTCTTTTTTTGAAAATGCCTCAGCGAGTTCGGCAATATGTTCACCGGTGGCGATTCCGAGAGTCTTTGCCGCCATTTGGGCAGTGATGGTCTCACCGCTTCCGGCACAGAGCTCCAACATCGAGATGGCGTCGCGCATCGCGCCGTCGGCGGCTGCGGCGAGCAGCAAAGCGGCGTCGGGTTCGAGCGGGATCTGCTCGTTCTTTGCGATATTTAATAATAAATCCGCCATTTCCGAAGCGGGGATGCGGCGGAAATCATAGCGCTGACAGCGGGAGAGTATCGTCATCGGGAGTTTTTGGATCTCGGTGGTCGCTAAAATGAATTTGACGTGCGCCGGCGGTTCCTCCAGAGTTTTTAAAAGCGCGTTAAAGGCAGAAGGCGAGAGCATATGCACTTCGTCGATGATATAGATGCGGTATTTGACCTGCGCCGGGGCGAAAATCACCTCATCGCGCAGTTCGCGTATATAGTCCACGCCATTATTGGAAGCGGCGTCGATTTCGCAGATGTCGGCGGTCGATCCCTCCGCAATTGCGAGACAACTCCTGCATTTGCAGCACGGTTCGCCGTTAACCGGCGATTCACAGTTGACGGCTTTGGCCAAAATGCGGGCGCAGGTGGTTTTGCCGGTTCCGCGCACGCCGGTGAACAGATAGGCATGTCCGGTCTGGCCCAATGCGGTTTGATTTTTCAACGCACGGACGATGTACGGCTGCCCGATGACGTCACCGAACGTCTGCGGGCGGTATTTGCGATATAATGCTTTGTACATACTGCTGCCCCTTTTGCCGGCATGATGCCGGTTTCAAACATTATAGGACCCGCATCTCATTCGCCGCACAGCGCGCGTTTCCGACCTCGATTTTTATCTTAGGGAATGCTTTTTATGCGGTCGCGGGACGAGCGACGAGGGCGTTCCCGTCCCTGTCTCCAGCGCATGGGCTTCGCACAGATTGACGCGCGAATTTCGCTCCCCTACAATAATGAAATTGTCCGCCGGTACGGAGGTGCAAGCGCACCGCATCGCACAGACACTGGCGTTTAATGCTGCTCGGTTCCCCGCCTGACATGGTTCACGCCGGTCTGCCGCGCAGGGCCTGCACCCCCTTACCGGCGGACATTTTCACCTTGTCCATTATATATGATTTTATATCGTTTTGCAAGCGTACCCCTTTACATTTCACAACTCGTTGTGATAAAATAAAACCGCATGACGAATCGTCCTGCGCCATTTTCGGTTATAACGGGAATGGACGGGCAGACGGCGGCATAAAATGCTGATAGAATCCTTCCACCGTTGAAACGGTCCCCCTCCCTTTGACACCGTGATGTAAACATTACGGCGGGAGGCAAGAAATCATTTTTTTACCGGGCGGATGACATAAGGAGGAGAAAACATGACGATCACAGTCGAGGCAATCAAGAAGCAGATCGATGAAAAAAACGCACAGCTCCCCGAACTGCTGAAAAAGCAGTATGCCGCTTTGGCCGAAATCGGCAGAAAAGCGATCGAGGAGGAAAATCCCGAGCGGTTCGGCGACGAATTCACCAAGTATAACGAGACCAAAACCGGTATTGAAGCCATCAAGGCCGAACTCGAGACCCTGAACGCCGACCTCGCGAAAGCCGAAGAGGAGAAAAAGGCACTGATGGAGAAATCCACCTGCCGGGCCTGCGGTTTTGTCAATCCCGAGGGCTATAGTTTCTGCCGCCAGTGCGGAAAGAAACTCGGCGAACCTCCTCCCGCTCCGACCGTCGATGCCCCCAAACCGATGTTTTGCATCCACTGCGGAACGCCGGTCGTCGCAGGCGCGAAATTCTGCAGCGGCTGCGGAAAACCATTGGCGTGAATACATTTTCGGCGATCAAGCGCCGCGGGCGTACCTGCGGCGCTTTGTATTTTTTAAACGAAGAAGATCAGTTCCGGGGGAGTAGAGTTGAATTTTACCATTCAAAGGTGCGGCAGTGCGGAGTATTCACAGATGCTTGTGATGTTGAACACCGCATTTGGGCACTCAGGCGAGACCTGGTTTGAAGAGAATCTATCCAACTGCACACCCTTCGAAAAAGATGCTCAAGCTAACGAAATCGCCAATCATTTTATCGCTGTTTCGGAACATCAGGTAATCGGTGCTGTGGGTGCGTACCCGGTTGATTGGGCAGTTTCTTTCGGGGACAAGAAGTATGCTGTGAAAGCTTACGGAATCGGACAAGTCAGCTGTTTGCCGGAATACCGCAACAGAGGGGTCATGACAGGGTTATTAAACGCTGCGGCAAGCGAAATGAGCGCACGGGGCTGCACGGTTTCATTTTTAGGCGGTGACAGATGGCGTTACAGTCATTTCGGTTATGATTTCGGCGGAAACTGTGCAGAGTTTTATTTTTCACAAAACAGGCTGGGAAAGAGCCCCGATTCTCATCTTTCCGTTTGTGACAGAATAGCCAATAAAAACGATATCCCGCTCTTGAATTCGATGTATGAGCAGCTCCCTTCTTATACCAAACGGGATACGCACACGTGGGAAAAACAGATGAAGCGGAAAGACGTCACCTTTTTGATAGGCCTGCAAGAAGAGCAAACCGCATATATCGGCATTAAAAATAAAAAATGCGCAGAGTGTTCGGGGAATCCCAAAGGAATTATTTCTCTGTTGTATGCGTACATGAAGAAGCATGAAGTCAGCGATATTCGTGTATGTTATCCGTTCGCAGACGATGCGGCGGCGCAAACACTGCATCAATATTGTTCATGGCTGAATGTCTCCGCTTTCGGTCTGGTGGCATTTCATAATGCGGATGCTCTGTTTGAGCAATTTACCCCGGTGGTGAAGGAACAACTCGGCAGCGGTATATACAATCTCAACGCGGAGCAGCGCATCTCTGTGCTCAGAGGATTATTCGGTTACCTATACAACCCGCAGAAAACCATTAACTTAAAACCTCTCTGCGCATGGATCGCCCCTTTAGACCATATTTAGATTGGATCATAACAGATGCGCAATGCGCGCCTGAAAAACTTTATCGTAACCGCGGACGCGCAATGCGTACCCTACATTAATCAGGAGGAACAACAAATGAGTACCACCATCATTCCCGAGGGCTACAAATCGTCGCTTTCCCTGTATGAGACCCAGCGTGCCATCAGTTTTATCAAGCGCTCGTTTCAGGACAAGCTGTGCGCTTCGCTCAACCTGAAGCGCGTTTCGGCACCGCTGTTCGTCGACAAAAATTCCGGCATCAACGACGATTTGAACGGTGTGGAACGCGCTGTGACCTTCGACATCAAGGACACGGGACTGACAGGCGTGGTGGTGCATTCGCTCGCCAAGTGGAAGCGGCTCGCTTTATGGCGTTACGGCTTCGGCATGCTCGAGGGTCTCGTGACCGACATGAACGCGATCAGGCGCGATGAGGATCTGGACAACCTCCACTCGGTCTACACCGACCAGTGGGACTGGGAGCTCGTGATCGACAGAAAGCACCGCACCGAGGAGTTTTTAAAACAGACCGTTGAGAAAGAAGTCGGCGCAATCTGCGATACCCTCGACGAATTGAAAGCGATATTCCCGCAGATCACGGTGGATTTATGCCGCCGGGTCAGCTTCGTGACGACGCAGGAACTCGAAGACCGATATCCGAATCTGACGCCGAAACAACGGGAAAACGAATATCTGAAACAGCACAAGACCGCTTTTATTATGCAGATCGGGGGAAAGCTGAAGTCCGGACAGCGCCACGACGGCCGCGCGCCCGATTATGACGACTGGACGCTGAACGGCGACATCGTATTTTATAACGACCTGCTCGGCTGCGCGTTCGAAATCTCTTCGATGGGCATCCGCGTGGATAAAAAGATGCTCGAAAAACAACTTGAAGAAGCCGGTGCGAACGACCGCAAAAAGTTTTATTTCCACAAGCTGCTGCTCGATAATACCTTGCCGCTGTCAATGGGCGGCGGTATCGGCCAGTCTCGGCTGTGTATGCTTCTTTTGGATAAGGCCCATATCGGTGAAGTGCAGGCCTCGCTTTGGGATCATGATACGACGGAAACGTGTGAAAAGGCAGGGGTGATTCTGTTATGAAACCGGATTTACCGATTGTCGGAATTCCCGAGCTGTTCGGAAGCATGGTCTTCGGTGAGGAAGCCATGCGCGAACGGCTGCCGAAGGATATTTACGATTCCCTGCAGAGGACCATCCGGGACGGGCGCGAGCTCGACATCACCGTCGCGAACGCCGTCGCCGCCGCGATGAAGGACTGGGCAATCGAAAAAGGCGCGACGCATTTCACGCACTGGTTCCAGCCGATGACCGGCATCACCGCCGAAAAGCACGACAGCTTTATCACCCCGAGCAACGACGGAAAAATTTTAATGGAGTTTTCCGGCAAAGAACTGATCAAGGGCGAGCCGGATGCGTCGAGTTTTCCGTCGGGAGGTTTACGCGCCACCTTTGAAGCGCGCGGCTATACGGCCTGGGACCCGACGTCCTACGCGTTTATCAAGGACGACTCGCTGTGCATCCCGACCGCGTTTTATTCATACGGCGGGGAAGTGCTCGATAAAAAGACGCCGCTGCTGCGTTCGATGGAGACCATCAGCACGCAGGCGCTGCGCATTTTAAAACTGTTCGGAATCGACGACGTCAAACGCGTCAACGTCACGGTCGGCCCGGAGCAGGAATATTTTTTGATCGATAAAGAGGTTTGGCGCAAACGCCGCGATCTTGTTCTGACCGGGCGCACGCTGTTCGGCGCAAAGCCTCCCAAGGGACAGGAACTTGAGGACCACTATTTCGGCGCAATCAAGCCGAGAGTCATGGCGTTTATGCAGGAACTCAACCTTGAACTCTGGAAACTGGGTATCTACGCCAAAACCGAACATAATGAAGCCGCGCCCGCGCAGCACGAACTTGCGCCGGTTTACTGCTGGGCAAACAACGCCACCGACCACAACCAGCTGACGATGGAACTGATGAAAAAAGTCGCCGACCGTCACGGTCTGGCTTGTCTGATGCACGAAAAGCCGTTCGAGGGCATCAACGGCAGCGGCAAGCACGACAACTGGTCGCTGATGACCGGCACCGGCATCAATTTGCTCGACCCGGGCAAGAAGCCGCAGGATAACAAACGGTTTTTGCTGTTTTTGTGCGCGGTCGTCGAAGCCGTCGACAAGAATCAGGACCTGCTGCGCGTCTCGGTTTCGAGCGCCGGAAATGACCACCGGCTCGGAGCCAACGAAGCGCCGCCCGCCATCGTCTCGATGTTTCTCGGCGGCGAACTGACCGGAATTCTCGAGGCGATCGAGTGCGGCGGAAAATATGACAAATGCAGACCCGGCGATATGGATACCGGCGTCAACGTACTGCCAAACCTCAAAAAGGATACCACCGACCGCAACCGTACTTCACCGTTGGCGTTTACAGGTAATAAGTTCGAATTCCGTATGCCCGGCGCGCCGATGTCGGTCGCCGATCCGAATACCGTTATGAATACCATCGTCGCCGACGTGCTGGCCGGTTATGCCGACCGTCTTGAAAATGCGGGTGATTTTGACGCGGAACTCGATGCCATCATGCGGAAGGCCGTCAAAGAACATAAACGAATCATCTTCAACGGCAACAGCTATGCCGCCGAGTGGGTCACGGAAGCCGAGAAACGCGGGCTGTTGAATTTGCATACGGCAGCTGACGCGATTCCCTATCTGACCGATCAAAAGAATATCGACCTCTTCGCGAGACACAGGATCTTCACCGAGAGCGAACTGCGTTCCAGATGCGAGATCATGCTGGATTCCTATTGCAAAATGCTGTTCATCGAGGCGCAGACGATGCTCGAGATCGCAAAGCGGGACATTTTGCCCGCGGTCAATGCTTATACGCGCAAGCTCTCCGAGACCGCGGCAGCAAAAAAGGAAATCGGGATCCTGACACACGACGACTGCTGCGTTGTTTTATGCGATAAGCTGTCAAAACTGGCGAACCGGATTTACAAGGCGACCGGGGAACTGGAAAACGCGGCGGCGGATGCGCCGAACGGAGATTTGAAAAATCGCGCCGTCTATTACCGGGATGCGGTCTTACCCGCAATGAACACATTGCGCGACGCAGCTGATGAAGCCGAAATCCTGACCGACCGGGCGTTCTGGCCGATGCCGAACTACAGCGATGCGCTGTTCAGCGTGTAAATAAATAAGACAAGAAAGGAAAATTAAAATGAATTACCGTGATTTCGATAATTATTTAAAAAACTTTCCCGATAAAAACGGCCGTTTCGGCGAATACGGCGGCCAATATCTTCCTCCGCAGCTCGTCCCCGCTTTCAAGGAGATCGACGACGCCTACGAGACCATCTGCCGCAGCGCTCAGTTTATCAACGAGCTGCGCCGCATCCGCCGCGAATTCCAGGGCCGCCCGACTCCGGTTTATCACTGCGAACGGCTTTCGCGGAAATTCGGGCACTGCCAGATTTACCTCAAACGAGAAGATTTGAACCATACCGGCGCGCATAAGCTCAACCACTGTATGGGTGAGGGACTTCTTGCCAAATATATGGGCAAGAAGAAGCTCATCGCCGAGACCGGCGCGGGTCAGCACGGCGTTGCGCTTGCCACCGCCGCTGCCTACTTCGGACTTGAATGCGATATCTACATGGGCGAGGTCGACATCAAGAAACAGGCGCCGAACGTCACCCGCATGAAGATGCTCGGCGCGCGCGTGGTTCCGGTTTCGCACGGACTGAAGACCTTGAAAGAGGCCGTCGACGCCGCGTTCGAGGCCTATCTGAAAGAATATAACGAAGCGATCTACTGCATCGGTTCGGTCGTCGGCCCGCATCCGTTCCCCAAGATGGTGCGCGATTTTCAAGCGATCGTCGGCATCGAGGCCAAGGAACAGTTTGTCGGGATGACCGGCATGCTGCCCGACGCCATCACTGCGGCTGTCGGCGGCGGCTCCAACGCAATGGGGCTGTTTACGGCGTTTTTGGCTGAGCCGGTCGAGATTTACGGCGTTGAGCCGATGGGCCGCGGAACGTCGGTCGGCGATAACGCGGCGTCGATCTCATTGGGTAAGAAGGGTGTTCTGCACGGCTTTGAGAGCTATTTGCTGCAGGATGAAAAGGGCGAACCGCAGCCGGTTTATTCCATCGCGAGCGGCTTGGATTATCCGTCGGTCGGTCCGGAGCACGCCTATCTGCATGACTGCGGGCGTGTCAATTATGTATCGGTGACCGACGACGAGGCGATGGAGGCGTTTTTCAACCTCTGTCGGCTGGAGGGCATCATTCCGGCGGTGGAGAGTTCGCACGCGCTGGCGTTTGCGATGCGGTATGCCAAGGAGCACGGCACGGGTTCGATTTTGGTGAACCTGTCGGGCCGCGGCGACAAGGATATTGATTTTGTGGAAGAGAAATACGGCTACGGCGACCAGTTTTTTAAATAAACGAGTTCCGGAAATCAACACAAGAGTTTTCGCCCGCCTTTTGCAAAAGGCGGCGGAATCAAAGGGCGGAGCCCTTTGTCGCATTCCGCAGAATGTGAAATCTTTTCCTCCCAAACGACAGGGGGGATTATTAAGGGGGTCTGTTGCTAACCCCCTTAATAAGGGTTCGGGGAACAGTGTTCCCCGTCTTGAGTCGCAAACTGATTGTTTTTGATTTCCGAAAGGAGCTGAATTATTCATATGTTTTCAATAGAAATTAAAGATATGTATTGGATTGATGACACTAAAAGTAATCAAGATGATCTATGCTTACACGGCGATGTTGTTGTTGTAATAGGCGATGAATGTTATGAGAAATCCTGTACGGTCAGTGCAACAGCTTTATTTTTATTAAAGACATTGAGTGAAGACCATATTATAAGTGAGAGCAATCAAATGTTACCTTGCTGTGGTCATTTCTATATTCCAAACGAAACAAACGATAACGTATATATTACCGGATGCCCAAATGGCATTGACTGGACTGTCCTCCAAGGTAATGAAGAAACAAAGATTATCACTGAAAAGGGAACAAAAATATCAATAGATACATTCGACTATAAAAAAGTAGTATATGATTTTACAGACAAGATCCAACAATTTTATTCGCAATGTCCTCCAAGGTCTGTACCTGAAGAAGGATTTGAACGGAATGGTTACGTTGCATTTTGGAATGAATGGGCAAGACGGCGAAATGATAAAACAGATGATTATTTTTGCCCTGCAACCAGCAAGAAGATTGATGAGGGGTTATGTTGGGAATATTGTTTTGCAGAACAAGGTGGGCCCATTGACACTACGGATAAATTGAAAAGATGGATTGCCGAGACAGCAAAATACCGTAATTTACAAGATTTCCATAATGTTTGTAAAATTTGCATTCACTGTCCAAAGGATATTTAATAGTAACGATTCAAGACGGGGGTCCCCGGCCCCCGAACCCCGTCAAGGGTGCGTTCCTGCCCCCCTTGACAATCCCCTCCAGGTATTTGTGAAGGTAGGATTTCGCGCTCTGCGGAGCGTGATGAGGGGCTCTGCCCCTCAACTCCACCGCCTTTTGCAAAAGGCGGGCGAAAACTTTATGTTAAGTAATAGAAAGAAGCATTATGACAGATTTTTTACCGGTCAGCGCGGACGATTTGAAGAAACGCGGGTGGGACGGCGTCGACTTCGCCTATGTCATCGGCGACGCCTACG
>DAOPZJ010000039.1 GCA_035353335.1 Oscillospiraceae bacterium
GCTCGTCGCGGTCGCGGTCATCGTAGCCATCACAGCGCTCAGCGGCAGCATTCAGGGCGTCTTCAACAAGACGGCGAACAAGCTCAACACCGTTTCAGCCGGCTGATCTCAGCAATCGCATCACTCGCCGACAACACTTGACAGCATGAAAAGATTCATGTTAAAAGAATTCTTTTACGATGAAAACGGTCAGAGTTTAGTCGAATACGGTCTGATCATCGCGCTCGTCGGGGTCGCTGTCATCGTCTCTTTAACGGCGCTCGGCGACAGTATCAAGAAGGTTTTCAACAGCGCGGCCGGCGCGCTGGAAGGCGCCGCAGGGTAAGTTCTTCAAGGAAGAAGAAAGCAGATCCCGGATATAGACGAAAAAGCGAAAGTATGGTAGAATATGGGCATCTCATCGCGATTGCCGCTGTACCCGACAACACTCAGCGGCAAAACAGTGTCGGCAAGCGTAACGAACTATCCATTGCCTGACCTTTAAGTAACCATCCGATGCGCGCGGGGCGCAGCCCGCTCCGCGCGCATCTACACCATCGGTTTTCTTTTAAAATGAAAAATATCTCCGGAATGACTGAGAAAGCCAAGCGGACTTGAGAAACCGATGATTCAATGTTTTTACTTTTTTCGGAGAGCATAGCGCTTCTCCGTATGCCGCCTTTTATGCGGCTGTTCTGTCGGTTCTTAAATATCTTTCAGCCCCACACGAAAGTATATCGCATCGCCTAAGGAGGTGTACAGCAACATGAAAAAACTATTAACATCCAAAAAAATGAAGCGGGAGAACGGCCAAAGCATGGTCGAATTGGCTTTGACTCTTCCTCTGATCATTTTGTTGCTTGGCGGTATCATCGAATTCGGCTGGGTCTACGGCAACTCCCTTGCGGTGCAAAATGCCACCCGCGAGGGTGTGCGGGCCGGAATCGTCGCCGTCGCGCAATCGGAAAATAATGTGTTGGTGACGAACAGAATCAATTCCATGGTCCCGGATGCGGCAAAAAACCTTGTTATTTCAATTGTTTACAGCAATCCCGCCAACTTCCGGGCAGGCGATATCACGGTAACGGTGACTTATACCTTAAACGGAATCACGCCGTTCTCGGCTTTATTTACCTCCGGTGGGGTATTTCATCTCTCCACCCACTGTACGATGAAGATGAGTTAAGGATCGGAAATCGCATGTATAACCTTACGAAAGGACGCTTACCATGAGAAAGTTTTTTAAGGATGAACGCGGCAGCAACATCGTCATTATAGCGCTCACAATCACCGCTCTTTTGATTCTGGCTGCCTTCGTAGTGGATCTCGGCGCAGCCTATGTAAAAACAGCCGAAGTTCAGACCGCCGCGGACGCCGCGGTCATGGCGGCGGGAATGCAGCTTCCGGTGGAAGTAAACGATACTTCAAAACAATCCGCGATGACCGCAACCGTTTTGGAATATTTACAAAAAAACGGGATTACCGATACCGCTGATGTAAACGTCTATTTTTCTCAAACGCAAGAAAATCTCTATATGAGAATCGGAGTGGATGTTCCGGCTATATCGAAAACGGAATTTTCCAAAATCATCGGCGTCAACGAAGTCACTTTTACGAGGAGCGCTGAGGCAAGAACCCTTGCCACGACTTCACTCAATGATCTCGTCCCCCTCTCCGCCAGAGAAGACGTATTAAATGCTTTAATTGCCAGCGGAAATACGGAACACGTCGTTTTAAAATACGGCAAAAACACCGGCGAAGTGGTTCAGGGAGCATTCGGCGCAATTGATTTGGACGGAGTCAAGGGAGGAGGCGCAAACGATTATGTCAGTTGGCTCACAAACGGCTATCAGGGCAATCTCACCGTAGGAACGGTATTACCGATCGAAGGCGGGAACATGGCCGGGCCGACGCTGACCGGACTGAGCGCAAGATTCAACGCCTGCACTCACTTCCAAAGTGACGGCGGATGTACCGCGGCGCATTACGACTCCACCTGTCCCCGAGTCATGAAGGTACCGGTCATTCAATATATCAACTCCCATTATGTCAAAGTCGTCGGATTCGCGGCATTCGTCATTGAGGACTATACGACCTATTCCACTCAGGGGTATGTCATCGGTACCTATGTCGACATGATCAATATCGGCGCCGCAACCGGAGACATCACCGGATCGGCAGAAAATTACGGCGTCTATAGCCTGACCCTTTCAAAATAGAAATTAAAAAATCATTCATTTTAAAACGGGGGAATTCGAAATTATGAAAAAAGTGTACATCATAGCGGCAATTTTGGCTGTTTTATCCGGCGCCCTCTTGTTCTTGTACCTCGGCAGCCTGGAGACGTCCAAAGGCGCAGCCGTCCAGACCGAAGCCGTCGTCACGGCAGTCAGAGACATTCCGGCTTATACCACAATCGATGCCTCCATGCTGACAATGACGAATTATCCGGTGGGTTCCGCACATCCGAAAGCTGCCCGCAATGTTTCGGACGTTGTCGGAAAAACCACAGAAAGCGCAATTTTAACCGGAGAACAAATCATTACAGAAAAGTTGAAATCGGAAAACAGCGGCCTCTCCTATATGCTTCCCGACGGCATGCGCGCGGTCACTATCGCTGTTGACGAGGTTTCGGGCATTGCCGGGTTCATTAAGATCGGTGATTACGTAGACGTCATTTGTAATACCAAAACCGAATACAGCGCATCCTATAACACTACTTTCGTCGTCGCTCAGAATATAAAGGTCGCCGCGCTGGACAAACAGTTGGTCACCACTACCGCTTCCGACGGTTCAACGGTTGCGACATCTTACACTTTTCTCACGCTTTTTGTCACGCCACAGCAATCATTGGATATAATACACAGCTACCGCGCCGGCGTACTTTCAGTCGCCCTGCGCCGTTTCAGCGACCATGCCGCAGCCAATATGCTGCCGGTCGACAATAACGATTTGCTGAGGTAACGCCATGGATCAAATTAAAACGATTCTAATCTGTGACCAAAAAGAAGACGCGCAAAATATAAAATCTGCTCTCAGCGGTGAAGATTTTGATTTCTTTCTCTGGGTCACGCCCGAAGCCACAAGCCTGAGTAAAATCGGCAATCAACCTGCCGATTTGGCATTAATCACGGTCGATGAGAATTCGGAAGCGGAGTTCAGTTTTGCCGAACGGCTGTACATGACCCGCGGCGATATTGTGATCGTGATGCTCGCGAAAACGCTTTCAACCGAAATAATCACCCGCGCTATGGATGCGGGTGCCGCCCGCGTAATCGACGTCAACGCCGAAACCGATGTCATACGCTCGGCGATTCTCGCCGCGACAAACCGTGAAAAGAATCGCGCCGCTTCGTTCGGCGGACAATCGACCGCCTATCATTCGCACATTGTCCAGTTTTTCTGCCCGAAAGGCGGCACCGGAAAAACGACGCTTGCCGTAAATCTCGCCGTTGCTTTATCGCAGCTGGGAAAGAAAGTGGCGCTCATAGACCTTGATCTGCAATTCGGAGATGTCGGAATCTTTTTGGATATTAACAGCGCTGACACCCTTGCTGATCTCGTTCAGGTCGGCAAGTTCGATTCCGCCACACTGCTGGGTTACCTGACGCGCCATTCGAGCGGTGTCGATGTGCTATTAGCCAGCCAGGCACCTGAATATGCCGAATTGATCAGGTCCGAACACATTGAAACCCTGCTCTCGGCTTTACGGTACGAATATGACTTTTTGGTTTTGGATATGGCTCCCGCTTTCAACGATTGCACCATTGCGGCAATGGAACAGTCTGACGCGATTTTCTTTGTTGTAACCGAGGATATTTCCACTTTACACCACGCCAAGACCTGCTACAAGGTCTTTGAACAACTCAATCTGTTAAGCAAAGTCAAATTGGTTGTCAATAAAGACGGGCTTTCCGGCATCAGTGTCAAAGATGTGGAACGCATCCTCGAACAAAAAGTTGTACTGTCTTTGCCCGATGAACCCAAAACCGTGACTCAGGCGCTCAACCGCGGAATACCGGTAGTGACAGGCGACAGGCGCAGTCGTTTTGCAATTGAAATGGACAACTTTGCAAGGCGGCTCGGAAAGAATAAATAAAAGGACTGAGCCGTTTACAATTTCCGCGGAAGGATGGTCGTAAACATGGGATTACTGGATAAAATCGATATAAATAAAACTGCTGATTCAAAATCCGGAATGCCCGCTCAAAATCCGGAAGATTTTTCCGCGCTTCGTGCGAAAATCCATATGGAAGTAGTCGAAGCCTTGAACAAGCACGAAGACCGCCAGGGGAAAGACATGTCCGAAGCAGACACCCGAGCTTTGATTGATTCAATCCTTTGCCAGAATGAATCGTTACCCCGAACCGAGCGAAGCCGAATCGCGCAAGAAATATATGATCAGATTCGCGGTCTCGGACCGCTTGAAAAATTGATGTTCGACCCCACTGTCACCGAGATCATGGTAAACGGGCCAAAGAATATCTTTATCGAGCGCAAAGGCAAAATTATACGCACGAACGTCGTTTTCGACGACGAGGAACAATTGCTCAACGTCATTGACCGTATCGTCTCCCCTCTCGGGCGTCATGTAGACGAGGCAAATCCAATGGTTGATGCCCGCTTGTCAGACGGTTCCCGCGTAAACGCGGTCATCCCGCCGCTCTCGCTCAAAGGGCCGCTGCTGACCATCCGTAGATTTTCAAAAGTTCCGCTGACCGTCAACGACTTGATCGGTTTCGGCTCGCTGACCTATAAAATGGCTTCCTTCCTCGAAGCCTGTGTCAAAGGCCGATTAAATATTGTCATTTCCGGCGGAACAGGAAGCGGTAAAACAACGCTTTTGAACATTCTTTCAAGTTATATTCCGCACGATGAACGCATCATCACCATTGAAGACGCCGCCGAGCTTCAGCTTCGTCAGGATCATGTTCTGACACTTGAAAGCCGACCGGCAAACCTCGAAGGAAAAGGGCAGATCTCCATCCGCGATCTTGTTCGCAATGCGCTCCGAATGCGTCCGGACCGCATTGTCGTCGGTGAGGTGCGCGGCGGAGAAGCGCTTGATATGCTGCAGGCCATGAATACAGGACATGACGGCTCTATGACTACCGGTCACGCCAATACCTCCCGCGATATGCTCGCCCGCATGGAGACTATGGTATTGATGGCAGGAATGAATCTTCCGCTCAACGCTATCCGCTCTCAGATCGCAGGAGCGATCGATCTTATCGTTCAGCAATCCCGTATGCGCGACGGTTCCAGAAAAATCATCAGCATCAGCGAGATTGTCGGAATGGAAGGTGACGTCATCACCACGCAGGAAATTTTCACTTATGAACACCCGAAAATCGGGGAGAACGCGGGACGTTTTATCGCCACCGGCATCAAGCCGAGATGTGTTGAAAAGATGGCCGATAACGGTGTCGGTGTTCGCGATGAGTGGTTTTCATAAATTATCTGAAAAATCAGGGAACTCCTAAGGAAAGGAAGGCCGTTATTTTGCAAGATCTGATTAAATACGGGTTGATTATCACTTCTGCCAGCGTCATATTTTGCTTCGCGGTCATTGCTGTTTACGCAATTGCAAAAAATCGAATCCGCGAACAAGAGCGAATCAAAGCCCTGACTTCAAAGGAAACCGAAGTCCGCCGCGAAAAGAGCGAAAAAGAGCCCCGCGCACAACGCAAGCAGCTTGAAAAGTTGGCTGATGAACTTTATGTTGCCGGAATCGCGCTTCGGGCGGAGGAGTTCATTCTGATCTGGATATTGGTCGCCTTAGCCCTCCCGCTGCTCTTTTTATTTTTCGGCGCAAACCCGATTATCTGCCTCGGTATCGTCATTGTCGGCGCCGCGGCGCCGATCGCTTATGTACGCCTGAAACGTCAGAAACAATTGGGCAAAATCGATAAACAACTTATTGACGCCATCCTGATCATCAGCAATTCCATGCGATCCGGTATGTCTTTCCAATCTGCAATACAAAACATTGCGGATGAGATGGAACCTCCGATTTCCAAGGAGTTCGGAAGGGTCTGCCGTGAGATAAAACTCGGAATGTCGCTTGAGACCAGTTTTGACCGAATGATTGCCCGCACCGGAAACAAAGATCTCGAACTCGTTTGCAACGCGGTTATTATTCAGCGTCAGATCGGCGGCAATCTTTCTGAAGTGCTGGAAAATATCTCGGAGACGATTTCAGAACGAATCCGACTGCGCGGGGAGATAAAAGCTATGACTGCGTCAGGTACCCTGAGCGGATATATTATCGGATCTCTTCCTATTTTTATGTTGGTGCTGTTAATGTTTCTGAACCCCGGGTATGTTAATATGTTTTTTTCTACCTCAATCGGCAGAATAATGCTCGCCGTCTCAGCAGTGATGGAGACCGTCGGCTTCCTCATTGTCCGTAAAATTGTCAATATTAAAATGTGATTCCATATCAAAACCAGGTGGATGCAATAATGACAAAGATTTCATTAAAATTCGTCTTTGTTCGCAGGAAAGGATTATCTTAATATGAGGTATATCGTTTTATCCGTATCCGCATCTGTTTTCGCAATTGCTGTTGCGCTGCTTATGCAGCTCGGAAAAAAATGGGATGCGACCGGCCGCCGACTCAATGCAATCCATAATGTGCAGCGCGATTACGGAGATGAAGAGTTAAAAAAGAGCTTTGCGGATCGCCTTGTCCGCCCTTTTTTACATAAGGTTTCTTCCGCCTTCAAACGAAAAGAAGGTACACCAGTCAGACAAAGCAAAAGCGCGGAGAAGTTGGAGAAAATGCTCAAAACAGGCGGGTTAAATATAACTGCAACCGAATTTACTACGGTCAAGTCTATTTTTACAGGAATCGTATTGATCGGATGCCTGATCGTTTTCCGATTTGCCTCGTTTCAAATGCTGAACAAATTGCTCATCATACTGGTTGGTCTTATGCTCTGCATCCTGGGTCCGAAGTTCTTCCTGAACTCCAAGATTAAAAAACGGAAAGAGTCTATTATACGTGAATTGCCTGATGTGATGGATTTGCTGGTAGTCAGCGCCGAAGCAGGGCTCGGACTTGACGCCTCCATTGCCCGACTGGCTCAAAAATATAAGGGCGTTGTCGTAACCGAACTCGCCGCATCGGTTAAAAATATTCAGAAGGGTGTTCCCCGCAGAGTTTCCTTTAAGGAGATGGCGGACCGCTGCGACGTAAAGGAACTCACAACTTTTACGACCGCAATCATCCAGGCCGAGCAACTGGGAGTACCGATCAAAGGTGTCCTGACCTCACAGGCCGATCGCCTGAGAATCGAGCGCCGTCAGCGCATCCAGGCAAAAGCCATGAAAGCTCCCGTCAAGATAATGCTTCCGACAATCGGTTTTATTTTCCCGGTCATTTTCATTATTCTGCTCGGACCGGCGGCTTTGAATTTGATTGAGGCTTTTTCATGAAGATTGTTGAAATCCGCAAAGAAGAGAACATCATCTGCCGCGCATTTTATGCAAACGGATTTTTTACCCGCCTGCGCGGACTGATGGGACGCACCCTCAATGACGATATCGGCGGCCTTTTGCTCGTCCCCTGCAATCAGGTGCACACATTCAATATGTCCTACCCGATTGACATTGTCTACTTAACCAAGGACGGAACCGTCATTCAAATCGACGCTCAAATCCAGCCGTCAAAAGTTTTAAAGACCGTAAAAAATTCGCACAGCATCCTCGAACTGCGCTCCGGAGCCGCCGAACAATCGGGCATTCGCCCCGGCGACCGGCTGATACATCAGTAATTCATTCACCGACAATAGCCGCAAGATGCCTGCAAATTTTTGCAAGCCCGGTTTCTTTTGTACCTGTGCGGCATCAAATACTTTTGTTTTTTTCCGTTCCGCCCCCGTGGAACGGATTTTTTTGCAAAGACCCGGCACAGTATGATATACTGAATCTATGATTTCGGGGTAAAATTCCGACAATCCTTATTCACAAAACGAACGGTATATCAATTTATAAACCGAACACACTACACCCGAAAGGACGGTTCCGGCCATGAAAAAAATTGCCCTTTTTGACGCAAAACCTTATGATATTAAGGTATTCGACGAGCAGAATAAAAATTACGAACTCCGTTATTTCGAATCCAAACTGAACCCGGACACCGCCGCGCTCGCCGCCGGCTGTGAAGCCGTCATCGGCTTTGTCAACGACGATATCGGTTCAGCGACTCTCGACAAACTGTATGATTTGGGCGTCAGAGCCCTTGCGATGCGCAGCGCAGGTTACAACAATGTCGATTTCAAGGCTTGCTACGGCAAGATCAACGTGATGCACGTCCCGGCCTATTCGCCTTATGCGGTCGCCGAGCACGCCATGGCGCTGCTTTTAACCTTGAACCGCAAAATCCACAAAGCATATATTCGCACCCGCGATTTCAACTACAGCTTAAACGGACTCTGCGGCATCGATCTGCACGGCAAAACCGTCGGTGTCATCGGTACAGGGCGCATCGGACGGGTTTTTATCGATATCTGCAAGGGCTTCGGTATGAATATTTTGGCTTATGACCCCTTTCCCGCCAAGGACGTCGATTTTACCTATACCGATTTGGATTCCTTGCTTGCAAACGCGGATTTCATCTCGCTGCACTGCCCGCTGACCGATCAAACACATCACATCATCAATTCGGATTCCATCACCAAGATGAAAGATGGCGTCTTTATCGTCAATACCTCGCGCGGCGGTTTGATTGACAGCCATGCGCTCTTAAACGGCCTGCACGCCAAAAAAATCGGCGGCGCCTGTTTGGACGTTTACGAGGAGGAAGCCGATTTCTTTTACGAAGACCACTCGGAATCAGGCGTCAACGACGATACGCTGGCATTGCTCTCGGCAGCGCCCAACGTCATCATCACTTCTCATCAGGCCTATTTTACCGCCGAAGCACTGCACAACATCGCAGAAGTCACCTTGCAAAATCTCGATGTTTACTTCGCCGGCGGCGAACTCAAAAACGAAATCTGCTATTACTGCGACCGCCAAGCAAGCCCCAAAGATTGCCGCAAAACCCGCAAAGAACGCTGTTTTTAATAATTTGTCAAACAAATACAAAAGGCCGAACCGCCTTTGGCCTTTTATGTTATCAATTATATACCAAATCACTCATATATTTATTTATAGTTTTGTCTGTTGTTCCAAACTTTTGAACTTGCTGCGGAATGAAGTAAATAAGGTTTGACAAAACGCGAATAATCCTTTAAAATTAATATTTAATTTCATCTTTTCCCCTCAAATCGCTCAAAGGAGGCGTACATAATTATGGCATACATACCGAGACCCGAACGCACCGAGGAAGATAAAAAAACCGTATACTTTTCCGAAAACACCAATGTGTTGGAACAATCGGTTTATGAATATCAACTTCAGGAACGCGAGACCCCGAATCTCTACCGCAATCTGTTCGATTATGAAAGCGTGCCGAAAATCGCTTTCAACCACCGCGTCGTGCCGATGAATACGCCCAAAGAGCTGTGGATCACCGACACCACATTCCGCGACGGGCAGCAGTCCACCTCGCCGTTCACGGTCAAGCAGATCGTCGACTTATATCAGATGATGCACCGTCTCGGCGGCAAAAAGGGCTTGATCCGCCAGAGCGAATTTTTTGTTTATACTCAAAAAGACCGCGAAGCGGTCGATAAGTGTCTGTCGCTCGGGTATCAGTTCCCCGAGGTCACCAGCTGGATCCGCGCCAGTGAGAACGATTTCAAACTGGTCAAGGAAATCGGCCTAAAAGAGACCGGTATTTTAGTCAGCTGTTCCGATTACCACATCTACAATAAGATGGGCTTGACCCGTCAGCAGGCCCTCGATAAATATCTCGGCATCGTCAAATCGGTGCTCGAATACGGCATCCGTCCGCGCTGCCATTTCGAAGACATCACCCGCGCCGATTTTTACGGCTTTGTGGTTCCGCTTGCAAGAGCGCTGCACGACCTATCGGTCGAAAGCGGAATTCCGATCAAGATCCGCGCCTGCGACACCATGGGCTACGGCGTCTCTTTCCCCGGCGTGGCGCTTCCGAGAAGCGTTTCCGGCATCGTCTACGGCTTGATGCATTATGCCCAAATCCCGAGCGACATGCTCGAATGGCACGGACATAACGATTTTTATAAAGTGGTCACCAACTCCACCACCGCCTGGCTCTACGGCAGCAGCTCCGTCAACTGCGCACTGCTCGGTATCGGCGAGCGCACCGGCAACTGCCCGCTCGAGGCGATGGTCATTGAATATTGCTCCCTGCACGGCACCACCGACGGCATGAACCTGCCGGTCATCACCGAGATCGCCCGCTATTTCGAAGATGAAATCGGCTATGAGATTCCGCCTCGCACCCCATTTGTCGGCCGCAACTTCAACGTCACCCGCGCGGGCATCCACGCAGACGGCCTTTTAAAGGACGAGGAGATTTACAACATCTTCAACACCCAAAAGCTACTGCACCGCCCGCCCACGGTCTCAGTCGATTCCCACAGCGGTCTCGCCGGCATCGCACTTTGGATGAACCGCTTCTTCCGCCTCGAAGACGGTAAGAGCGTCGACAAAAAGAGCGAACTGGTCGCAAAAGTCAAGGAGCAGGTCGACCTCGAATACGCCGAAGGCCGCAACACCGTCATGGGCGACGACGAACTGGAACAGATCATTAAACGCGTAGATTTTGTAGCTTACGAAAAACTCATTCATGCTCATCTGAAAGAAGATATATTGACCTGATGTTATCGGTCATAGCCCCGGTTTGCAATTCAATAAATACCGGCTCCATGCAGTAACAAACTTTTGCCCGGGATTTTATGGTTTTTGAGCCTACTTCTCAAAAACAGTTTAGATGTGATGATCCGGCGGTTGAAAGGGGTGCGACAGCTATGCAAAAAGTCAGCGTATCAGTCATCATCCCGGTCTATAATAAAGAAAAATATCTCCGTCAGTGCCTCAAAAGCGTCCTTTCTCAGGATCTTGAGGCTTTTGAGATTATTGCCGTCGATGACGGTTCCACCGATTCATGCGGGAAGATTCTCGATGAATATGCAGCTGCCGATCCCCGCCTCAAAGTGATTCACCAAAAAAATGCGTCCTGCGGATTTGCACGCAATACCGGGCTTGATTTGGCAAAAGGCGAATATATTCTGTTTCTGGACAGCGATGACTTTTTACATCAAAATAAACTTCGCCCGGCTTATGAATTTGCCGTCTCACACGATGCCGATATTGCTGTTTTCTTAATCGAAGAATTTAATGACGCGACGGGAATCTCTCAACCGCTGCATTATGCATCATATTTGAAACCGCCTGTATTCGGCCGTGTTTTTTCATGGCGTAATTTCCCGGATGATTTTTTCCTTTATTTTTATGCCGGCGTTGAATCGAAACTCTGCCGCCGGTCGTTACTGCAAAATTCGGGCATACGATTTCGGGCCGTAATAGTTGCGAAGATTATGACTTTGTTTTCTCACATCTGCTTCTCTCAGAGAAAATTATATATTCCGATTTATATTTAACGAATTATCGAATTTGTACCGGCAGCAGTATGGAGGATCTGCGTGAAAATGATCCATGCTGCCGAATCAAAGCCACCGAAATGCTGCACGAATATGCTTCCGCTCTCCCATTTTACCCCGAGATTAAAAAAAGCGTTGCAAGAATGAATGCGCAAACTCATATCGGATTTTTGATTTCCTGCAAAACCGCGAAGGCATTTCGCGAATATTACTGTGCCCTGAAAAACGGCGCTTTGGTGAGGGAGGAACTGGCAGGACTCCCGCGCGGATATCTGCACTCTCATTTCGCGGATTCTGCAGTCAGACGTATACTGCGTGCGGGCCCGATTATGCCGAAAAACGCCCGCCGATTGACTGTTTGGAAAGCCCTGACCTTCACAGCGGGATATCTGTCCGCAGTTTCCGACGCCTTCAAACACGGCGGCCTCAAAAAAGTCACCCGCCGTATTCGCGCCGTGAAAAGCCGAATATAGATATAAGCAATAAACCGGATGATCATGACCGATTACAGTACATTAAAACAAAATACTTTAAAATTCCTTGAGAATTGTTATCCCTCGGAAGGTGTCTTTGACGCCGAGGGCTGGGAAGCAAGCGGCGAAAGCAGTGTTTTGACCCCTGCCGCAAAAACATTTATAAAAAAAGATTGTCAAATTCAAATCGTTAATAAAACATTCTCACAGCGCATGTCAGACAATGACTGGCGGTTTTCGTCGACGCCGGGCGGATGCGAATCTTTGGAAGGCGGCCATTCCGCACTCGAGACCTATTATTTTTACGGTTTGACCGACCAACTCTCTCGGGAGAATAAAGACGCCTGGATTTCGTATTTCAATCAATATCAGGACCGTGAGACCGGATATTTCCTCGGCCCCTATGTGCGGCCGAAAGACCATCGGGCCTGGCAGGATTATTCGCTTTGCACTCATCCGTGGTATCATATGCACGATCACTTTGTCTCTTCTCTTTGCCCCACTATGATGCTGCTTGGCGAAAAATCAAAATATCCGCTGTCTTCCGGCAGTATGACGGGACGCTTTTTGGAAAAGTCCTACCTCGAGGAATACCTTTACGGGCGCGACTGGAACGCCTATCAAAAAGACGGCAACTACCGACGTCATAACCCGTGGTGGATGGGCAATGAGTTCTGGTTTCCGGCCTGTATCCTGTGGCAGATCACACAGTGGGAAGCCGGAACACCTGCCGCCAAACAAGCGCGCAGGATGCTCGACGAGGTCTGGTATCGATGGCATGACGAAAATTTTGGAATCACTGGCTTCTGGTACGGCGAACTGAACGGCGACCCGACAAAGATCTGGAATAACGGTTTTTCGGGGCCGCTTTTTTCCGACGACCGCAGCGATTCAAAATATGAGTGGATTTCGGTTCCGGTCATGGGCGGTGCGCACCAGCTCTGGTTTTACGATTTCGACGGGCACCCGATTGCCGAAAGCGTCAGAAAAGCCCAGACCGACACTTTGCTTTCTCTGCAAAACGTGAACGATTTCCATTTCGGACTTTACTCGTCCGATCGGCCCGATTCCGGTTCCGACAACTGCACCGACGTCGACTGCATGACCCTGCTCGCCATCAACCATTGCAGACAGGATTACCGCCGAAAAGAGATCGAAACCGCGCTTGAAAAAGCCGCGATTGCGATTTTAAACGATAAAATCAACCAAGACGGCGTGCTGGTCTCCCGGCAAAACCGGGAATACCTGCACCACTCCGCTTCGTATGAGACCCTCTCGCGCGCCGGTGACGCCAATGTTCTCGACCAGTCGTTTTATTTCTGGGCACTGCGTGCCGCATTTTCGGTACTCAAAAGAAGCAATTATCCCGAATTGCAGTCGTTTATCGACCATGACTGGCCTAACGTCCTATCGCACTGGCTGTGGCTTCCTCAAAAAACCCGCTGATATCGTGAAGCCACTTAAAAAATCAAACACAGATTAAATAAAATAACCGGTAAATGGCCGCACATTGGGTAAAACCACTTTCATCTTGCCTTGAATTGAAAGTGGTTTACTATAATATAAAAATAAAGCGCCGGTTACTAAAACAGCGCTTTTGTTATTTATTTGAATTTCGGTTATTTGTCAAATTGATCAAAAACACGTCCTCTTTTCCCATGTCCTTTTTGAGGACAAATTGCAGTGCAAGCTGCTCTTCGGACCGCAATTCCGGCCACTTTTTTTATACTTAGCCGATATGACCCTTGATTTGTCTTTCGGGCAGTTTTATCCAACTTCCGATCAAAAGGTCCCAATCTTCGTTTTCGAATGCTTTTACCCCCGAGTCCGGGTAAAATGTCATTTCTCCCATATAGACCTTGCCTTGAACGTCATACATGTCCAATCGGACAAACGGGAAGCCCTCGGAGAGTATTTTGCAGATGCACACCATTTCGTCAAAAACCGCCGGGCGCTCAATCGGTTCGCCTAGCACGGTATGGACTTTTCGAAACGGAAGCGGATTCCATTGCATATCGTAATAACGCAGCTTTACGCCTCCTTCGCCGAATCTGTCCTCACATAAACAAACCGCGCGCGGTATTCCGTCGAAGCAGAAGAATTTATAATCCGGTACTTCTTTTCCGTCTTTGTCGGCCAAAAATTCCTCCGCCAAGATGCGCGGCTTTATTCTGCGGTATTCGGGTTCGCGTCCCTGGTGGTAAAAATCGCGCCGCATCCAGCGGTCGACTTCCTTTTTTAAAGCGGTTAAATCCAGTTTCGATTTATCTTTGCAAATCAAAACGTTGCCGGAGGTATGGCTCGGCTTCAGCACAAACCGCTCGGGCAAATGGTCAAACGGGATATCCCCGAATCGGTCCCATACCCCGAGCGTCTTTACGACATATTCAGGGCCGATTTTATCGGCGATGTACTGCTTGGCGAGATATTTGTCGACCAGCCCGCCCCGCTCCGCGCTCCCGTAATACACTTTCATCCAACAGAGTTTCTCGTTGAACGACTGCGGATTTTTCAGATCGCAGCTTTTACCCATGTGAAACCGGTAATCGATTTTTACCCACCATTTGGTCGGCAGGAGCCGCATTACGGTCTGTTTGACGAAGGTCTCGAATTTCATCTGCTTCACACTCCAGGTCATTTTGGCCTTCCAAAGCTTTGCTCCATTTTTGGAGGATCTTTTCCGCATTAAATGTCTTTGCGCTTTCCGCGGCATTTGAGCTGAATCTCCGGCGCAATTCGCCGTCACCGAGCAGTTTTTTGATTGCCGCAGTCATTGCATCTTCGTCTCCGACCGGAACCAAAAGCCCGTTTTCTCCGCTTCGGATCACCTCATCCGAACCGGCGCAGTCGGTCGAGATTACCGGAAGACCTATTGTCATGGCTTCCAACAAAGCGTTTGAAAGCCCCTCATAATGGGACGATAATACGAACAGCTTCGCGTCAGCTATATGCGCGTGAACATCCGGCACATTTCCGGGCAGAACAACATATTCCGTTAAGCCGCAGTTCTCAATCTGCTGTTCTAATTCACCGCGCAGATTTCCTTCGCCGTATATAAAGAGCTTGCAATCCGGAAAATCCGTATGTACTTTCGCAAACGCGTTGATCAGCATCCGGTAATTTTTTTGAGTCATCAATCGTCCGGCGGAGACAATTTTATTTTCTTTCTTTTCTGCCGCATACTCGCTTACCCGAATCGGGTTGCCGATGATGATGCCTTTATCGGCAATTTGCTTTTTAAAATAACGTTTTGCCCGTTCCGTTTGAAAGACAATGCCGCTTGCTTCCGGATACAACAAATTGACCGCAAGTCTGACCAAACCGCTTCTACCGTCTTTGACCGGGTCATTTCGCTCCGAGACGATCACTCTCTGCCTGAGCCCTTTTGCGGCGAGCAGAACGAGAATGTTGATACGAGCAACGAATGATAAAACTACATTCGGTTTTTCAATACGCATATGCTTCCGGAGTCCCCAAATCCAAACCGGTACCCTTCCGATTCTGGACCCGCTTCCGGAGAGATCAATAAGTTTAACAGAGGGATTCAGCGGATATCCGCATTCGCCGTTTAACAGCGTTATAATGCTGACGTCCCAACCCTTAGCCGCGTAATGATCGGCAAGAATCGAAACCACACGCTCCGCACCGCCCCGGCGCATGCTCCCGAGAATAAAAAAGACTTTCTTCATATCTTTTTATAAATCTCCCGCATCTTTGTCCTGACCGCATCGCTGGAGAAGAATTTGGCTCTTTCCGCGTTGAATGCCCCGAAACTTTCTCTCAGTGCCGGATCATTATTTAATATTTTCAGCCTCTCCGCGAACGCTGAGACATCCCTCGGAGGACACAAAAACCCACCTTTCCCATCGACGATCAAGTCTCTGTTTCCCCGGATATCGGAACAAAGAATCGGCAGCCCGGAAGTCATTGCCTCCATCAAAGACAGTGAAAGCCCTTCCCGAAACGACGGAAAGCAAAACAAATCAACACAACAAAACAGCGCGGAAATATCATTTCTGTATCCAAGGAAATGCACACGTTCCGCGATACCGAATTTTTTAGATAATTTATACAGTCGTTGTTCCTCTCTGCCGAAACCCGCCAATATGTAATGAATATCACTATTATTTTTATGAATAGCTTTTATGATGGTCTTTTGGTTTTTATTTTTATTGAGCTCGCCAACCGTTATTGCCGATAAAGCATCATTCGGAATACCGAGTTCGGCTCGAAGTTTGTCGGGAGAACCTTTAATTTCGGAAAACTTCAGAAGATCAACGCCAACGCCCTGCACATAGACAGTATCTTTGGAGCGGAGATGCTTCTTCGCAAAGAGAAAATCTTCCTGATTGATGGTGATCAAGAGGTCGGTAAATAAGGAACAAAGCCGCTCGATCGGGTAATAAAGCAGCCAGCAGCTCAATGGAGCGCCCTTATAAAAATGAAAACCGTGCGCCGTATAAATCAGTTCTGCGCCATCCTTTTCCCTGATTTTACGCGCGCAGAGCCGTGCCAAAACGCCGCCGATCGGGGAATGGCAATGGATGAGTTTATAGTGATTTTCGACGTAAATTTTTCGAAACATCCTGCAGGATTTAATAATGCTTCCGACAGCGGATAAATTCCTCGGAATCGGAATGTCGAAGACTTTGATGCCCAGAGAAATTAATTTCTCTTTAAATTCGCTGACACGTTCCCGGCTGGTGATATTGCCCGCTTGAAAATTTGCCGCTACATGGACTTCATATCCCATGGATTGCAAAATTTCGATGTTATTCATGTTGAATAAATCGATCATGGAAGCAACGGAAGCCGTCATCAGCATTTTTGGTTTTTGAGCATCTGCAAAATCCATGACTGCGCCCCTTACAAAACAGAGATTATATTTTTCTCTACTTAATTGGAAAGAATCCGACACACCGGAAACCTTTGACAAGCTGATTTTCTATATTATACGACAGTTTTCGCGGAATGTCCACATATATCATAGAACCACTTCTTTGCTATAAAAATTCCCGGTTGAATGAGATTGAATCCAAACCGGGAATTATATTTCGAAACGTCGAATCATTCATTTACGTAATCTGTCAAATATCCGTAGCCCTCATTTTCCATGTCTTCTTTGGGGACAAACCGCAGAGAAGCACTGTTGATACAGTAACGTAAACCTCCTCTTTCTTTCGGGCCGTCGCTGAACACATGCCCGAGATGTGCGTCTCCGATCCGGCTGCGCACCTCGGTGCGCACCATTCCATGGGTCGTGTCGGATCTTTCCCGCACGACGTTCGGGTCTATAGGCTTTGAAAACGCAGGCCAGCCGCAGCCCGATTCAAATTTGTCGCTTGATGAAAACAACGGCTCTCCGCTCGTGATATCGACATAGATCCCTGCGCGGTATTGGTCATGAAACTCATTGTGAAACGGCGGTTCGGTCGCGCTTTTCTGCGTGACCATAAACTGCATCTCAGTCAGATTCTTATGCAATACTTCTGCATCCGGTGTTGAATAACCCGCCGGATTCACCACAGCTTTTGCGGCTTTTTCGAACTTCTCCGGTTTGATGTGGCAGTACCCGCCGGGGTTCTTGTCAAGATATTTTTGATGATTGTCCTCAGCAAAATAGAAGTTCTCAAGCGGTTTCACCTCAATCGCAACCGGCTTTTCCAGCCGTTTTTGCAGTTTTAAAATCGACTGTTTGATCACCTGAAAATCGGCTTCGTCGATATAATAAATCCCCGTGCGGTACTGTGTTCCGACGTCATTTCCCTGCCGGTTTACTGAGGTCGGATCAATTGCCGAATAGTAGAGCTCGAGTAAAAAGCCCAGCGAGACAATTTTCGGGTCGTAAACCACTTTCACTGTCTCGGCGTGCCCGGTGTCATTATAGCAAACCTCCTGATAAGTGGGATTCGTTGTCTTGCCGTTTGCGTAACCGACCTCGGTTGCCTGTACCCCGCGCACCGATGCGATATACTTCTCCATGCCCCAAAAACAACCGCCCGCCAGATAAATCTCCGCCATATAGTCCTCCGAAATATTTTTAATGACATCAGACAACAGAATGAATACGTCCATATTATACCCGCATAAAACGGATTTTGCGAAACCGCCCGGTCTTTATTGCCTTTTACTGTACCTTGCAAAAATAAACGAAGCGGGCTTTTCCAGTTTCACTTTGATACCCCCGTCAACTTTTTCAATCGTGCCGTTTCCGTTGGTATAGAGCACTTTCAATTCCGTTCCCGCACTCTCCATTGGGTAAAAATGCGTCGTTTCCGGAGAAAACTCACGGAACAAGAGCAAATAGCCGCCGTCTGCGCAGTCGACGTCAAAGCCGGTATTGCTCATACCATCGGGCAATTCGCCAATCGGGCGGACGTTTCCGACTGCCATCCGCTCACGGTGCTGCTTGTAAACCCGTACGATGTCGGAAAGCAGCACCGCGTCACTGTCAGTCAGATGGCTCATCTCCATCCAAAACAACGGGCAGGCGGCCATCGAGCAGGCAAATACCGTGTCCATCGGCCATAATGCCGGGCGCAGCGGGTCGGGTTCGCCGTACCGCTCGTTATATAACTTTTCATTGCGGCGCATGTTCAACAATTCGAACTGGCACTTGCCGACCGGGATGTATTTTGCCAGCTCCCAGACGTTTTTGAGCGTGTAATGCGGATAATAGTTCGTCGAATCGGTATAGCGGTTCTCGATGAACAAGCTGCCGTATTCCTTTTGATACAAGTGGCCGAGGCGAACTTGCGCGGTGATGTCCATATTGAACCAGACCTTGCCGCCGCTCTCTTTGGTGACTTTGCGCATCATCTTGAGCAGGTTGATTTCGCTTTGCTTGCTTCTTAAAACGATGCCATCCAGCTTGAAAAACCGCGCGTCGTATTTGCGGTGCAAATCTAATAATACTTCGGCATCTTTTTCCCACAGTTCATAATCGCTGACAAGATCGGGTGAAAACCATAAACCCAGCTGCAAATTTTTATCTTTGATCGCTTTTGCGATGACTTCCAACCCACCCGGAAATTTTTCGACATTCGGCTTCCAGAAATCCGGGTCATTGTCGTAATAACCGCCGCTCCAGAGCTTGTTTTTCACCAAAATCGAGTTCGCCGTCTTGCCCTTCTGCCAGCCGTCGTCAATCTGCACCACGTCTATGCCGATCTGCGCGGCGCGCTCGATTTCGCCGAGCATAAACGATTCGCAGACCGCCGCATCCTGACTGCGGTCGCCCCAGGTGTTGCTCATCATATAAAGCCCGCGGGTCTCGAGGCCGCGATACTGCGCGCGATAAAGCTTTTTATATTCGTCGTTCAGCGTCTTTGCCTCACCGACGCCCACGGAGGCCTGATATAACGGGATCTCGTCGCCTTCCGGAAGATTGGCGTAATCGACGCCGCTGCCCATTAAAAAGGCGTAGTGGCCGTTGTAGGTGTGCAGGTCTTCTTTAGTTTTCGCCAAATGCCCCGCCGGACAAGGCGCTTCTTTCACGAGCAGTATCCCGCGCCCGTGAATATAATCGTCGAACAAAAAGAAATGGCCTTGAAAGGGCTGTTCCCACATCAGATAAGGGATTTCGGTGCTCTCCTCGACAAAATTGTTGTGGTGGTCGGAGACGTCGATTAAGCGCGCGCGGGTCAGGCGGGTGTGGCGGCTGTTCAGCCGGACGGCCTCAATCGTGTCGGGCGGCGGAATCAAAATACCCTGATTCGCCGACTCTTTTTTGCCCAACGTGACGTTCTCAATCCCCTCGCTGACCGTGATCTTGTCCTCGGTTTTGCCCAACGCGACATTTCCGCTGACCGCAATCGACAACCTCGTCGTAACAAAAGCGATGCCGGGGAAAATCACATTCTGCCAGTTGACCGTGACGTTTTCCGCTTCAAAAACCGTCTCCATGACGAGTCCGGTATGCGAAAGCCCCAAACAGTCATCGGTGAAGCAGTGAAAAGACACCTTGCACTTGCCAAAATCCAGCACGGGCAGGCAAAACGCCGCCGTCGGAACGGCAGGCGAACTCCACCGATATCCGCTTTGCTTGTCTTCTATAAAATCGGTCACGGGCACATTGCCGTAAAAAACGACCTTGCGCGCAATCATGTCGTTTTCAATGATAAACCCGTCATCCGTTTTGGTCACTTTACAGTCCTGATAATCCCACATGTCAAAAATGCCTCGCCTTTCGGTGTGTCTATTTGTTTATAGTTATCATAACAATAATTCTCTCATTATTCAAGAAAAAATTCTAATTATCGCCTTTATATGAATTTACAATTGAACTTATTTGGTATAAAATTGGAAAGATAAAAAACATGAACGGAGAAAAATTGATGAGTAATCCTGCATTCGTAACCTTTCAAACACACCAAGACGCATTTTCTTTTCTCGGCGTCGAGAATGTCGTGACCGAATCTTCGGATTTCGGTTATTTCTGGGATCACTTTTTCAAAATAGGCGGATATGAAAAAATCATTCCGTATGCAACAGACCCCAAACCGATTAACGTGTGGTATACGAACCATGCGGGCGAAAAAATCTATTTTCAGGGTTTAAAGGTCGGCAGCGTTGACAACGTGCCCGAGGGTTATTCCCTTGTAAATTTCCCCGCGGGCGATTTTCTTGTCGTCACCCATGAATGGCTCCCCACGCATGACGAAGCTATCCGTTACGGCATCGCAGCCGGCTGGAAATATGAAAAAACCGTGCAGATGCCGGACGGATATGCGCGGTATGACGGGCCCGGCAGTCCGATCACCATCATCGAAAAAGAAAACATGGATACTCCCGACGGCAGCCGATATGAGTTTTGGGTGCCGATCAAGAAAATTGATTAGGTTGCCCGACAGATAACAGAAAAGATGATAAAAAAGACGACAACCTCAGGGCTTGTGATTTACATAAGACCCGAAACGCCGGACGAGCATGAGCAGGTTAACCAATTGATTTACACGGTATTTACCGAGAGTTACGATGTCAAGACCGGCACATTCATGCTTGATTATTTTAAAGCGGAGCGGGAAAAAGCCACCTTTATCCCCGAGCTTTCGCTCGTCGCTTTGCTCGAAGACGGCAAAATCGTCGGGCAGGTGACGCTGTATGAGACCGACATCATCACCCCCACGGGCAAAAACACACAGCTTGTGCTCTCCCAGAGCGCCGTTTTGCCCGAATACAAAATGCGCGGCATTATGAGAGAGCTGGTCACAACCGCATTCAGCAAGGCAAAAGAAATGGGCTATAAAGCCGTATTCTTAGGCGGAAACCCCGCTCTTTACGGCCGATTCGGGTTTGAACCGTCGTATCATTACGGCATTTTTCACAAAAACCGAAAGCAATGGGGGGACGAGGGGTTCTTGGTCTGCAAATTAGTCCCCGACGCGTTGGAGGGCATTACAGGCACAACTAATTATTACGGCGGCTAAAACAGGATATATTACAATTTACAACCGCCGTACGATTTATAACTGGAGTGTAAAAAATATGGATATAAAAATCCTTTCTACCTTTGATAATGTAAAAGAGTATTTAGAAGCGGCTGAGCGGAAAGACTCCGACCAACAAGAGCTGTGGCAGAAATATATGATAGACCCGTTTTGGCCGGAAATTTCGCAGTGGGCTCCGTTTGATATGAGTTACATGAAGCCGAAAAATATAACGAATATCGCAAAGTTAAAAGAACAGCTTTCGCTCTTATCCGCTGTTTCTGTTGAGGAATTATCCGGCAAGTTTACCAAGATCACAAAGGCGCTCCCGAAAGATGACGATGACCCGATGATTGTGGCCTTATACCCGCTATGCGACAGCAACACCATCGTAAAAGAACGGCAAAACGGGGTTGTGGGCGCATGCGTATTCGGCAACATCATTATCAATATCAATCCCCTTGCAAGGGACTGGCAGGATTGGATTTCTTATGTTTTTGCGCATGAATATCACCATTGCGTTTGGGGGCATACCTGGTTCGTTTTAAAGGGCGGGCAAGGTCTTGAGGGCTCATTTCTGGAATATATGCTGAATGAAGGTCAAGCCGACGTGTTTGCCAAGCATTTATTCCCGCATCTGACCCCTCAGTGGAACCAATCACTTGATAAAAATACAGAAATGCAATTTTGGGAAAAGATAAAACCGATCCTTTTCAGCAAAGACCCGCAAATACATTCAAAGTATATGTTTGGTGATGAAAGCGAAGGGTTGCCGTGGTGTATCGGTTATTCTTTCGGCAAAGCGATTGTTGAAAATTATTTACATAAACAACCTGATATCACGTTTTCGGACTTAATCGGCGTCCCGCCAATGAGATTTTAAAAATAAGCCGTTTTAAACTTTAATTCTGTCAGAGCCGCAGCACCTGCTTCCGCTGAGCGGCTATTTTCGGACAGATCACCATATATACTCAAAGATCGATGAACCGCAATTGAAATACAAAAATAACAAGCCCCCGCAGAAAATCTGCGGGGGCTTTTTTTAGAAATGATTATTTATCTGTTGAGAACGTTGAGAAGTTGGCTAAAATCGCATCGAAGGACTCGGAGCTTTCCAGTTCTGCCCAGATCAGAGGTCTGAAATCGCCCTTCATTTCCTGGCTCCAAAGATAATACATCGTTTTGGTGCTGCCTTCCTGAGTGCCGGACATCATTGCATAATCGACATCGCCGATTTTAACTTTGGTGATTAACCCGAAGACCCACTTTTGAGCAACCATCGCGAGTTTATTTTTGACTTGGTCATTGTTTGATCCCTTGTCGAACAGCATGCTGTAAGAGATGATCATATAATCCGTCTCATCAGCGGTATTCAGGATATAGGCGTCTCTGAATTCACTTTCAAATTCCGCCAATTCTTCGTTGGTCGGAAGGCCGTAAGTGAACCTGGCTTTATATTCTTCGTCCGTAAGTGCTCTCCATCCATCCGGAATTTTAAATGATATGCCAAAATATGCGTTGGAATAAACCCCATCGGTTATGATGCCTCTCGTCGGCGGATTGGAGTTTGTGCAGCCGAACATCGAAACGACAAGAACAAGCAGCAGTGCTGCCGCAATCAGTTTTTTCATCATTAATCCCCTCACAAAAACTAAGTTTGGCTTAATTATAGCATTAATCATATTCATCTGTCAACTTAATTATCATTAAAGTGCTGTAAAGTCGTGCAATCGCCGGTATGTAATTGTTGCCACCGTGTAAAAACATTCAAGCAGACCGGTATCTATTGATTAATATTTGTGAGTTTATCACGGAACGCCGCTCTTCGGCAGTTTATAATTCATTCATAACCCACGAAGGAGACGTGATTCCAGATGCCTTTATTCAAAGACAAGCCGGAAGCTTCCGCTTCCCAAAATAAGAAACTTCAGGTCAGCAAGTACCGCTGCCCGCAGAACCATCCCTGCCCCGCGGTTCGGATCTGCCCGACCAAGGCGATGTCGCAGACGGGTTACGCAGCACCCGCCGTCGATGACCAAAAGTGTATCAGCTGCGGAAAATGCGTCAGTTTTTGCCCGATGGGCGCGCTGACTCTCTCATAAAAACCAATTATTATCCGTTACATGACAGGAGGCAACATTATGTCAGTCATCACAATCACCAAAGATAATTTCCAGACCGAGGTCATGGAGAGCAGAGTCCCGGTTCTGCTCGACTTCTGGGCATCCTGGTGCGGCCCGTGCCGCATGGTCTCGCCGGTTGTCGACGAAATTGCCGATGAGACCCAAAACATCAAAGTTGGCAAGATCAACGTCGACGAACAGCGCGAACTTGCCGCAGCATTTAACATTATGAGCATTCCGACGCTTGTCGTTCTTAAAAGCGGCAAAGTCACCAATCAGGCGATCGGCGTCCGCCCGAAACAGCAGATCCTCTCGATGTTCGTGTAATCCTTCTTCAAAGTGCAATCGCCGTTATTCGTTTTACGAATAACGGCGATTGCATATGCCGCCGGTTCGGAGCGGCGAATTTAAATATTAATAGGCGTTTTTAAAAAGAAGGCACCATTTATAACGAAAGAACCTCCAGCCGTTTTCGGTCTTTTATAATGATTTCTCCGCGGGTCAGTGTTATCATGTCTTCCGACTGAAAATAATTCAACATTCTCGTCACGACTTCACGGGCTGTTCCGAGGTGGTTTGCGATCTTTTCGTGCGTGAGTTTGAGAACATCCGACTCTTCCAAGTTACTCTCCCCGATTATAAATGCGGCTAGCCGCTTATCAAAACTCTTCCACATAATTTGCTCAATCAGCCACATGACTTCTGAAAATCTGGCAGCCATTATTTCGTTGGTATAATTCGCGATTGCAACCGAATTCACCATCAGATTTTTATAAACATTTGTCGGAATCACCCACAATTCGGTGTCCTTCTCGGCTTCGATTGAAATCTCGAATTGAATGCTCGACATCATGCAGGAGGCGGAAAACAGGCAGATATCCCGCTCGAATAAACGGTAAATCGTGATCTCCCTGCCTTCGTCTGACAATATGTAAGCCCGAAGCTGCCCCGAACGAATCAGGAACAATCCGATGCAGTCGGCGGAACCTCCATAGACAAGCGTTCCTTTCCTGACAAAACGCTTTTGCGCAGCTTCCGAGAGTCGATTTTGTTCAGTTGTGTTCAATTTCTCCCAAATCGGAAAATATTCTGATAAATCCATTGATTTCTACCCCTCCCAATAAAAATTA
>DAOPZJ010000040.1:0-5353 GCA_035353335.1 Oscillospiraceae bacterium
CGCTTTGCCACCGGGATTACCTCGGGGCGGTCACGGCGCTCGGGATCGCGCGGGAGCGCATCGGCGACATTCTGACCGACGAAAACGGCGCGGTCCTGTATTGCACCGAAGCCATTGCAAATCTGCTGAAAAATGAGCTGAAAACGGTCGGCAGATGCGGCGTCAGGGTTGATTTTACGGGGGAAAAGTGTTATAATTTCACCCATAATCGGGAAACGCGCGAATTGATCGTGGCGTCGGCCCGCCTCGACGCGATTTTGGCGGCTTTGCTGCATATTTCGCGGGAATCGGCAGTCGATTTGATCGCCGGGGGAAAGGTCAGAGTCAACGGCGCCGAACAGACCGACAAGAGCGCCGTTTTGCGCGAAGACACGGTTTTTTCGGTTTCAGGCAAGGGAAAATTCAGATTCATCGGTTCAACCGTCGGCGGCAGAAAGAACAAGCTGCATGCCGAGATCGAGATTTATCAATAATTGAAGGGGGCGCCGGCCATGTTGGATGCAAGACAGATCAGAGATGCGGAATTCATCAAAAACAGCGTCAAGAGAAAGGCAAAAGTTGAAGCTCAGCAGTTTATGGAGCGCACCGCCGGCACAATCGAACAGCTTCAAAGCGACAACACGTCGGTCCGCGCCGAGAACATCGAACTCACGGAGCGCTGCGCCCGTCTGTCCGAAATGAACGAGAAGCTGACGTCCGAAAACGACGAGCTGCTCAAAAAGCTTTCGGCTGACCGGGGATACGGTTCGGAAACCGGGACCTCCGGGTTCGACAACGCGGAGATCGCCGGGATGCGCAGCGAAATCGCGGAACTGAGCGAGGAAAACATCCGTCTGAAAGAACTGAACGGGAAACTCGCTTATGAAAACGACCGGCTGATTCAGGAGCGGGCGGACGCGGAACCCGATGAGGACGAGTATCATGAAAATCACGAAGACGCGATGGCGTCCGTCCGTGCCGAGAACGCGGCGTTGTCAGAAGAAATCGCCCGTTTGAAAGCGTTGTGCGCAAATCTTCAGGACGAAAAAGAACAATTGAACCAAAAACCGGCGGATTCGGAATCAGCGGAAGATCACACCGAAAATGATCAGGATGAAGCGATCGCGGTCATTCGCGCCGAGAACGCGGAACTGACCGAAACTAACGCCCGCCTCAAAGAGCTGGTTGAAAAACTCGCGGATGAAAAAGAGGAGTTGGCTCAGAAACTGACGGAAGCGAAACCCGAAGAGGAAAGCCAAACCGATGAAAATAACGAGGACGCGGCTGCAGCCGTATGGGCTGAAAATGCCGGGTTGTCCGAAGAGATCGACCGGCTGAGAGCGTTGTGCGCCAACCTCACGGATGAGAAAGAACAGTTGATTCAAAAACTGTCGGATGCACAAAATGCGTCCTTCAGACCGGCGGCGGAACCTGAGTCGGAACGAATTATCAAGGCCGCGCAGGACAAGGCCGCTTTGATTACGGAAAAAGCCGAACGCGATTACTTAATCAAAATGACCAGAGCCAACGCGGTCATCACCCAAAAAACCATTGCCGCCGAGTTGGAATTCCGGGACAGCTTACGCAGACTGAAGACCGCGGACGGCGAACTGCGCGATCTGAAAACGCGGCTTTCCAAACTCCTCGGGGAGATGCCCGACGGGCTCGGCGAAAACGCCTCGGATATCCTGGACCGACTGAAAAATCAAGAATGACGAAGGAATGAAAACAATCCATGCCGACTGATTATAATGCTACACTGAATCTGACCAAGACCGATTTTCCCATGCGCGCGGGGCTGCCGCTGCGCGAGCCGGAAATGCTGAAATCCTGGCAAGAATCCGGAATATATGAACAATTACTCGCAAAAAACGGGGGCAAGCCGCAGTTTATTCTGCACGACGGGCCTCCGTTCTCCAACGGACCGATCCACATCGGCACCGCGATGAACAAGCTGTTAAAAGATTTCATCATCAAATACAAAGCCATGCAGGGCTATTATACTCCCTACGTCCCGGGCTGGGACAACCACGGAATGCCCATCGAGAGCGCGATCATCAAGCAAAACAAGCTCGACCGCAAAAAGATGAGCGTCGCGGAGTTTCGCAGCGCCTGCCACAAGTTCGCCGCCGACTTTGTCGAGGTCCAGAAAGAGGGCTTTGAGCGCATCGGCGTCTGGGGCGATTGGAAACATCCCTATCTGACGATGGCGCCCGAATTCGAGGCCGAGGAAGTCAAAGTGTTCGGCGAGATGTACCAAAAGGGGTATATCTATAAGGGCTTAAAACCGGTCTACTGGTGCCCGAGCGATGAGACCGCGCTCGCCGAGGCCGAGATCGAATACGCCGACGACCCCTGCGAGACCATCTACGTCAAGTTCCCGCTCGTCGACGACAAAGGCAAGCTGAAAGCGCTCGGCGCAGCCGAAAAGACCTTCTTTATGATCTGGACGACCACCGCCTGGACGCTGCCCGCCAACGTCGCGGTCTGCGTCGGGCCGGAATTTGAATACGCGCTCGTCAAATGCGGCGATGAATGTTACGTCATCGCCAAAGAGTTGGTTGAGAGCGTGATGAAAGCCGCTAAGATCCCGGATTATGCGATTTCAGGCACCATCAAAGGCTCCGAGCTCGAATATATGCGCACTTCCCACCCGTTTTTGGATCGCGAAGCGCTGGTCATCGTCGGCGATTACGTCACGCTGGACACCGGCACGGGCATCGTGCACATCGCGCCCGGACACGGCATGGACGACTACATCGTCTGCCGCAAATATAAAGAACTTCCGATTCTCGTTCCGGTCGACGACCGCGGTTCTATGACCGCCGAGGCCGGAAAGAGCGCGGGGCTTTCGACCGAAAAGGCCAGCCCCGAGATCATCGGCGAACTGCGCGAAAACGGATTATTGTTCGCGAGCGAAAAGATCGTCCACCAATATCCGCACTGCTGGCGCTGCCACGAGCCGGTGCTGTTCCGCGCGACAAGCCAGTGGTTCTGCTCGGTCGACGCCTTTAAAGAGCAGGCTGTCGACGCGATCAAAGACGTGAAATTCTACCCCGACTGGGGTCATGACCGCATGGTCTCGATGATCCGCGAGCGCAGCGACTGGTGCATCTCGCGCCAGCGCAACTGGGGTCTGCCGATTCCGGTGTTTTACTGCAGGACCTGCGGCAAGCCGGTCTGCGACGCGGCGACTACCGACGCGGTCTCGAAACTGTTCGGAAAATACGGCTCCAACGCCTGGTTCGAAAAAGACGCGAAAGACATTTTGCCCGCCGGCTACAAATGCCCGCACTGCGGCGCAACGGAATTCGACAAGGAGAAAGACACGCTTGACGGTTGGTTTGACTCGGGCTCGACGCATTTCGCGTCGCTTGCCAAGAACAACCCCGAACAGTGGCCCGCCGACATCTATCTGGAGGGCGGCGACCAATACAGAGGCTGGTTTCAGTCGTCGCTGCTGACCGCGGTCGCGACCAGAGGGGCCGCGCCCTACCGCACCATCATCACCAACGGCTGGACCGTCGACGGCGAGGGCAGGGCGATGCACAAATCCCTCGGCAACGCCGTCGCGCCGCAGGAGGTCATCAAGGACTGGGGCGCGGACGTGCTCCGGCTGTGGGTCGCCGCCGCGGATTATCAAAACGACGTGCGCATCTCGCCCGACATCATCAAACAGCTCTCCGAGGCCTACCGCAAGATTCGAAACACCGCGCGGTTCGTGCTCGGCAACCTGAGCGATTTCGACCCCGATAAAGATTTCTGCGACGACTATGAGCCGCTCGACCGCTGGGCGCTTTCGCGTTTGTCCGACCTCGTCAAAAAGGTCACGGCGGCCTATGACAATTACCAGTTCCACATCGTCTACCGGTCGCTTTACGACTTCTGCGTGGTCGATATGAGCAACATCTATTTCGACGTTTTAAAAGACCGCCTGTACGTCGAAAAGGCCGACGGCAAAAAACGCCGCGCCGCCCAGACCGTGATCTGGCAGGTGCTCGACGCGATCACGCGCATTATGGCGCCGATCATCGCATTCACCTCGGACGAGATCTGGAAGGCAATGCCGCACCGCAAATCCGACGACAAGCTCTCGCCGGTGTTCAACGCGTTCCCGAAAACCGAAAATATCGACATCTCCGATGTGGACTGGGACGCGCTTTTCGCCCTTCGCGAAGAAGTCAAGAAAGCGCTCGAAGACGCGCGCAGCGAGAAACTGATCGGCGCACCGCTCGACGCGGCGGTGACCATCACGACGCCGGACGCGGACAAACTCGCGAAAGACGCCGATCTGATGCGCGAACTCTGTATCGTCTCGGGCCTGAAGCTCGAAAAAGGCGACAAGGTTTCGGTCAAAGTCGAGAAGGCGGGCGGCTGCAAGTGCGTGCGCTGCTGGACTTATTCCGACAGCGTCGGCAAAGACGGCGGACACCCCGAACTCTGCGCCCGCTGCGCATCCATCCTGAGGTCATAACTTGACTCCGTTTTCGGAGAAGATCCTCTCGGAAAATATGATCCGCTTTACTGCCCGCCAAAAGGGCCGGTTTCGGCTTGCCCTTAAGGCGGGTTTTGAGGAGATGGGCTATCGCCCGCGCCTCGAAGTCCACAAGTGCCTCGGCAAAAACCGCAATGTGATCGTCGGCGACCTCGGCAAGGCGAAAGTGATTTTCACGGCGCACTATGACACTCCGGCGAGAATGCTTCTGCCGAATTTCATCACGCCGCGCAGTATCGCTTTATCGATTCTTTACCAACTGTTAATCGGGATTCTTGTTTTATTATCAATGTTTATACATGCAATCGGTTGTTCGTTTATCGCTGTTGGGATTTCATTGCTTTTCACCGTGACGGAAACGACTCAAACCATATTCACGGAAATCGGCTTTTTTATCGGCATTCTGTTTTCCTTGTATGATATTTTGGGTGTTCCGAACCGAAACAACTATAACGACAACTCAAGCGGCGTCGTGACGCTGTTCGAAATCGCGGCGAAACTGCCGGAAGAGTTACGCAGGGATGCCGCGTTCGTCTTTTTCGACCGCGAGGAATGGGGGTCGCTCGGGTCGCTCGCGTTTAAAAAACGGTACGCGAAACTGCTCGCGGACAAGCCGGTCGTCAATTTCGACTGTGTGGGCGACGGGGAAACACTCGCGTTTTTATTCAAAAAGGCCGTACCCGAAGAAATTCGGGAGAAGCTCAAAGCGGCGGACGGCGGAGAGCGGAAAGTCGTTTATTTCCCCTCGAAGACAACCTTCTTCCCGTCCGACCACATGAATTTCAGGTGCGGCATCGGCGCGGCGGCGTTTCGCCAAAACCGCGTTCTCGGCTATTATCTCGGGCGCATCCATACGAGGCGCGACCGCATTTTAAACGA
>DAOPZJ010000040.1:5453-9730 GCA_035353335.1 Oscillospiraceae bacterium
GCCGACCAGCTTTTAAAGCTCTGGGCGGTCAATACGCTTCAGGGCAATCCGATTCCGCTCATCGACGGGGTGCTGGAGTTTTTTTACCACGAAAATAAAGGCGCCGCGTTCGGGATGCTGCAGGGCGGCAAGCTCATTTTTATCGCCATGACGCTGGTGATCACGGCGGCGGGCATCTGGGCGATGATCAAGCTGCCGTTGTTTCAAAAGATGAGCGTGCGCGTCTGCACCGTGATGATCATCGCGGGCGGGTTCGGCAATAATCTGATCGACCGCATTTTCAGAGGGTACGTCGTCGATTTCATCTATTTCAAGTTGATCAACTTTCCGATTTTCAACCTCGCGGACTCTTGCATCACCTGCGGCGCGATCGCCCTCGCGGCGTTTATCCTGTTTTCCAAGGACCCCGACAAGCAGCTAAAACAAAATGGGTGAAAAAATCGTTTTGACCGCCGGGGAGAGCGGCGTCCGTCTCGATAAATTCCTTGCCGACAGCGCGGGAATCAGCCGCGCGATGGCGGCAAAGCTGACCGAAAGCGGCGCGGTCTTCGTCGACGGGATCGCGCAGGCGAAAAAATATCCGCTGAAAGCCGGGCAGGTTGTGACTTTCGAGCTGCCCGATTTGGAGCCGTGCGCAGCGAAGCCCGAGGACATCCCGCTCGATATCGTCTATGAGGACGACTGGCTGCTCGTCGTCAACAAACCGCGCGGCATGGTTGTGCATCCGGCGGCGGGAAACCCCGACGGGACGCTCGTGAGCGCGCTGCTTGCCCACTGCGGCAATTCGCTTTCGGGCATCAACGGCGTGGTCCGTCCCGGCATCGTCCACCGCATCGACAAAGACACGAGCGGGCTGCTGATCGTCGCAAAAACCGACGAAGCGCACAAGGCCCTCGCCGTCCAGATCGCGGAACACAGCTTTACGCGCGAATACGAGGCGGTGGTGATCGGGCATCTGCCGCAGCAAAGCGGGGAGGTTTCGCTTCCCATCGGGCGCAGCAAAAATGACCGAAAGAAGATGGCGGCGACGGCGTTCAACTCGAAGCCCGCGCTGACCAAATACCGCGTCTTGGACGAATATCCGGGCTATTCCCATGTTCGGCTCAAGCTTGAGACCGGCAGAACCCATCAGATCCGCGTGCATATGGCGGCGCTCGGGCATCCGGTCGCGGGAGACCCGCTCTACGGCGGGCTGCAAAAGGGCAAAAATTTCGGCGGGCAGATTCTGCACGCAAAACACATCGGATTCGCCCACCCGAAAGACGGGAATTGGCTCGAATTCGAGAGCAACCTCCCGCAATATTTTATCGATTTTTTAGACCAACTGAAAGGAAATACCCCTGCATGAAGTATCACATCAAAGACACGATTTTGATCTCGGACCTCGACGGCACGCTTTTGCCGCAGGACTCGAAAGTGTGCGACGAGGACGTCAAAGCGATTCACGGCTACATCGCCGACGGAGGGCATTTTACGCTCGCGACCGGGCGCATGCCGGACATGCTCGAATACGCCGAAATCCTCAAGACGAATTTGCCCTGCATCGTCGGAAACGGCTCGGTGATCTATGATTATCACAACAAAAAGGTGCTCTGGGAGACGTTTTTGGACCCGATCGCAAAAACGGCGATCCCCGCGGTGATGCGCGAATTCCCCGGACTCGGGCTCGAGATGCGGGTGCTCGACAAGCTCTATGTCTCGCGCCTGAATGAGCAGGTGAAATGGCATTTTTCGTGGGAGGATCAGCAATATACCCTTGTCAACTTTGAGGAAACGATTTATAATTGTCATAAAATGCTGCTGCTCGAGGAACATGAAGTGTTGGAGCAGGCAAAGGCGTTTTTGGAAAGCAACTACCCGGGCGCGTTCGACTATGTGTTTTCGTGCGCGGTGTTTTTGGAGATCATCCCGCGCGGCTGCACCAAAGGCGATGCCGTTCCGCAGTTCAAAGAGCTTTGCGGCATGAAAAACGCGCCGGTTTTCGCGATGGGCGATTACGGCAACGACGTCACGCTGCTCAAAGCGGCCGACGTCTCGGGCTGTCCGTCGACCGCGCTCGACGAGGTCAAAGCCGTCGCGAATTACATCACCAAGCCCGTCGGAGAGGGCGCAATGGCGGAATTTATCTCCGTTTTAAGAGAAAAATATCTCGTTTAGTTTATCATTCATAACGAGTTCTTGCATATTTAGATTCGCGATATTCTGAAAGGATGGTTCACTGATTTATGGACGCTAAGACAAAACTCGAGCTGCAAAAAACCGCTTTAAAGATCCGCATGGGCGTGATCGAGGGCGTTTTTAACGCGAAATCGGGGCACCCGGGCGGCTCACTTTCGAGCTCGGACATCATGGCGTATCTGTATTTCAAGCAGATGCGCATCGACCCGAAAAACCCCAAAGACCCCGACCGCGACCGCTTTGTGCTCTCCAAGGGCCACTGCGCGCCGGTGCTTTATTCATCGCTTGCCAACCGGGGCTATTTCCCGGTCGAGGATTTAAAGACCTTGCGCCACATCGGCAGTTATCTGCAGGGCCACCCCGACATGAAGGGCACGCCCGGCGTCGATATGAGCAGCGGCTCGCTCGGTCAGGGCATCTCGGCGGCCTGCGGCATGGCCAAGGGCGCTAAAGTACAAAATAAGGACTTTCATGTATACACGCTGCTCGGCGACGGCGAACTCGAAGAGGGTCAGGTCTGGGAAGCGGCAATGTTTGCCGGCCATTACAAACTCGATAACCTGACCGCGATCGTCGACTACAACGGCCTTCAGATCGACGGAAAACTCTCCGAGGTCTGCTCCCCGGAGCCCATCGCGCCGAAATTCAAGGCGTTCAACTGGAACGTGATCGAGATCTGCGCCCACGACTTTGACGAGATCGAAGACGCGTTCAAAAAGGCGCTCAAACACAAAGGCGAGCCGACCGTGATCGTCGCGCACAGCGTCAAAGGGCGGTGCGTCTCGTATATGGAAAATCTCGCGAAATGGCACGGCACCGCGCCGAACGCGCAGGAATACGAACAGGCGATGACCGAATTAAAAGCGCAGCTCGCGGCTTTGTGAGGGAAAGTTTGAAAGAGCTTCTTTCAAACTCATGTTTTGCCCTTTTGCGCCAAAGTACGGCGCAAATTTGATCAGTCAAACCGGACAAAACAACGATATCATACAGAAGGATGGTAAAAATAGATGGCGGATGTGATTAAAAAGGCGACCAGAGAGTCTTACGGCGACGCGCTCGTGGAACTCGGAGCAAAATACCCGAATCTCGTCGTGCTCGACGCGGACCTCGCCGAGGCGACCAAGACCATTAAATTTAAAAAGGCGTTCCCCGACCGCTTCTTCGACTGCGGCATCGCAGAGGGCAATATGATGTCGGTCGCGGCGGGACTTTCCACGACCGGATTGGTTCCGTTCGCCTCGACGTTCGCGATGTTCGCGGCGGGCAGAGCGTTCGAGCAGGTGCGCAACAGCATCGGCTATCCGCATATGAACGTCAAAATCGGCGCGACCCACGCCGGCATTTCCGTCGGCGAAGACGGCCCGACCCACCAGTGCAACGAAGATATCGGCCTGATGCGGACGATTCCCGGCATGACCGTGATCAGCCCGGCGGACGACGCCGAAGCCAAAGCGGCGGTCGAGGCGGCGCTTCTCTTTAACGGCCCGGTCTATCTGCGGTTTTCGCGGTTCGGGGCGCCGGTGTTCAACGACCCCGCGACTTATAAGTTTGAGATGGGCAAGGGCGTCGTGCTTGCCGACGGCAAGGACGTCACGATCGTGGCGACCGGTCTGATGGTCGGCGAGGCGCTCGCCGCCCGCGAGCTTTTGAAAGCCGACGGCATCGACGCGGCGGTCATCAACATCCACACGATCAAGCCGATCGACGGCGAACTGCTCGCGAAATATGCCGTGAAGACCGGCTGCATCCTGACCGCGGAGGAACACAGCGTCATCGGCGGACTCGGCAGCGCGGTTCTGGACGCGATCTGCCAGAAACCCGTTCCGGTGCTCAAACTCGGCGTCAACGACCAGTTCGGGACTTCGGGCCCGGCCGGAGATTTGTTAAAGTTATTCGGTCTCTGCGCGGACAACATCGCCGCGATGGCCAAAAAGGCAATTGCGCTGAAATAAGAGGAGTTAAGCCGCGGGGGAGTGATTCCCCGCGGTTTTTAATTTGATCCGTCATTGTGAGCGAAGCGCGGCAATCCAGTAGGGGCGATTCGTAATCGCCCGTTGTTTCGATTTGATATACGGGCGATTCGTAATCGCCCGTTGTTT
>DAOPZJ010000040.1:9830-24503 GCA_035353335.1 Oscillospiraceae bacterium
GGGCGATTCGTAATCGCCCGTTGTTTCGATTTGATATACGGGCGATTAAGAATCGCCCCTACACTTCGTCGTGCATCCTCGAAAAGATGAGTAGCGTCCCTATACTTAATAAAAAGGAGAAAATCAATATGGATAAGATTTTTTCAATCCTAGCGGTGTTTCCCGCGCCGGATATCGAAAAGACCGCTAAGTATTATCACGAGGTTCTGGGATTCCGGGCGGTTCCGTATTTAGAGGTAAAAGAGCCCCATATCTGCCTTTATCGCGACCGCGTGGAGATCGTCCTGACCAAGGCGAACAGCGAAAAAGTCCACCCGAACCGGGAGCTCTACGGTTACGGGGAAGACGCTTATCTGATCACCGACCATCAGGAGGAATTGCAAAAAGAATTTATCGGCAAAGGAGCCAAAATCGTCCGACCGCTCCATGTGACCGATTACAACAACAAAGAATTTGTACTCGAAGATATCGACGGGCGGTGGATTGTCTTCGGGATGAAATAAAAGTGACGGGTTTCGACACAACAGTCATGGTACGGCTCCTCGTAAAGGCGGGAGTCTTTTTCGTCATTACGAGGAACTTTAGCCCCGTGGCAATCCAGAATGGGCGATTGCGTCGGGCCGTGCCCGATATCGCCCCTACAACGCGAACAGCCGATGGCTTCCTATTTAACAAACGGCGCGTAATCCATGCGATGGGGGCGGGGACGGAATCCCACCACCACTGCAAGGCGGTAGATGAATTGCATGGCAATTCATCCGGAAGTTCGTTTACGAACTTCTTCCCCCATTCCCTTTAACAAGGGAGGCAAGATTGCGGGCGCACACGCAGATGCGCCCCTCAATGCGGACGGCCAATGCTCCCACTATATGTAATAACGAATTGTGCAAAATGATGTCGAACATGGAAAAATAATTGAAATTTTTACATTGTTTTGGTATAATATCCGTAAGCGACAAATCGCAAACCGAAGGTGCGATCAAAACAGCCGCAAAAACTTTTCGGGAGCGTAAAAATGGGCATGAACTCCGAAAAAGACGGACGCGACAGAGAATTAAACGACGTATATGCCGGAAAAAATCCCGTGGCCGAGGCACTGGCCGCAGGCATCGTTTTCGATACGGTTTTCGTCACCAGAAAAGACGGCCCTATCGCGCCTTTGATCGCGAAATGCGTGAAAGAAGGCGCGTTGATCAAAGAGGTGCATCCGTCCAAGTTGGACGCGCTTGCGGGCGGCGCGATTCACCAGGGCATCGTCGGGGTCGCCTCGAGCGCGAAACCCGCGGAACTCGACGACGTTTTCAAGGCCGCCGCGGAAAAAGGCGAGCCGGTTTTGATTTTGATCGCGGACGACATCCAGGACCCGCATAATTTGGGCGCGCTGATTCGAAGCGCCGAATGCGCGGGCGCGCACGGCGTGATCGTCCCGAAACACCGCAGCGCGATGCTCGGCGGCGTGGTCGCCAAGAGCTCGGCGGGCGCGGTTTCGCATATCCCGATCGTCAAAGTTTCGAATCTCGTGAACACGATGAAAGAGCTGAAACAGCAGGGCGTCTGGATTTACGGCGCCGATATGGACGGCGGGGATTTTTACAAGACCGACCTGACCGGCCCGAGCGCGATCGTGATCGGCTCGGAGGGCGAGGGTATCGGGCGGCTCGTCAAAGAGACCTGCGACGGAGTGATTTCCATTCCGATGAAAGGCAAGATCAATTCGCTGAACGCCTCGGTGGCGGGCGGCATTCTTTTATTTGAAGCGACGGTGCAGCGCAAAAAGAAGAGGGAGGCAGGGATGAGAGCATGAGCGAAGAAAAAGACAGAGAAAAAGAGAAAAAAACCAATAATCCCGGAGAGATGAGCGACGAGATTTTCGAGCGCATCGCCGCCGAAAAACGCCGCAAACTGAATCAGCTCATCAGCAGTTTTGAGGAGCGGGAGCGCACGAAAGGCCTCGACGAAGACACCCGTCAGACCATCCACCGCGACCTCTTCCCCGGCGAGCGCAAAAAGACCGAACGCCCGAAGCAGCACAGTTTCGAAGACGGCCAGCTGCCGCTCGACGCGCAGATGGCGCTTCCGCAGGAGGGCCTGTTCAGCGAAGATGAAGATATCAAGCTGCGCAAGCCGCAGAGCGAAACACCGCGGCCTGCGAAAAAGCCGGAGCCGCCGAAACCGTTACGCGAACCCGGGGAAGAAGAGGAAGAAGTGCGGATCTATTCACCCGCCTCCCGCACCGCGCCGCCGGAACCCTTTCAAAATCCGCCCGAGCCGCAGCCGGAACCCGGGGAAGCGGTTCAGCCCGAACCCGGGGCAGTACCGCCGGAGCAGCCGGTTCAGCCGGAACAGCCCGAACCGGAAGCCGAAAAGAGCGACAGCGCGCACGAGCTGCTCATGAAAACGCGGCGGGAAAAGATGGAGAATTTCGTGCTGGACACGACTTCCGCGCAGGATGGCGAGGCCGGCGACGATTTCGAATTCACCCAAAACTCAAAACCGGAGGAGATCGCGGCCGACCTCTCGCGCTGGACGCGCAAAAAGGCGCTGCGGGCCGCGGTCTGTTTTTTGATTTTCATCATCTCGTTTTTGATCGTCCTGTCGCCCGCACTTCCGGCGACGGCGCTGCCCTATGATCTGTCGGCGGCGAATGAGACAAACGGCGCACAAGTCATCAACCCCGGAGACGGCATCAATCCGGCCGGGTCGACGACCGTCGGCGAGGCGAACCAAAACAGCCAACCGACGGCGGCCGCGGTAAAATACGCAGTCAACGAAAACGGCCAGCAGGTCCGGGTCATCATCGGCGTGCTGCTCGCTTTGAACGTCATCATTCTGTTGTTTTCTTTCGACACGCTTTGGGGCGGCATCCTCGATTTCATCAAACTCAGCCCGACCGCCGACACCGCGGCTTCGCTCATCTGGCTGTTCACGACGGTGCAGGGCCTGATGATGATGGCGGCACCGGTGCCCGGGACCTTTGCGGCGGGCGTGTTCGGCGTATTTATGCCGTTCGCAGCGTTTGCCGCGGCGGCCGCGCACCTGACAGGTCTATTGCGCCAGGTCCGCGAGAAAAACGGATTCGATGTGATTTCCGCGCCCGGGCCGAAATATCATCTGCGTCTTCAGAATGAGGGCAATTCGGCGATTCTGCAGCGCCCGGGTGAAGAGGAGGACGCGGTCGCGGGCGTGTTCGTCAAAGCCGGATTCGCCTCGGATTATTTCTCGATGTCCGACTCCGAGGACGGCTCCGACCGGATGAATAAGATTTTGGTGCCGTCGGTGCTGATTTTCGGATTTTTGCTCGCCATCGCGGTGACCATCCTCCGGACCGGCGGATTCGCGATGTTTCTGACGGTCTGGACGGCGGTGCTCTGCGTGCTGATGCCGATTGCCTCGGGCGTCATCTGCATGCTCGGGCAGGCGCGCGCTTCGGCCGCGAACAAAAAACACGGGATCGCGATCAGCAGCCAGTGCGCGTTCGACGACGCCTACGACATGACCTCGATGCTCTTCACCGATTCGGAGATTTTCAGCCCGAAGACGATGGTGCTGAACGGAATCAAGACCTTCGCGGGAAAGCGCATGGACGAAGCGATCATCCTCGCGGCGTCGGCGGTGGAAAAGCGCGGCGGCCCCCTCAAGGATCTGTTCACCGGGATTTTATCGGAAAACGAGGGCTATCTGCTGCCGGTTGACAACGAAGCCGTCTATCAGCCCGAAAAGGGCATCGTCTGCTGGATCTCGGGCAAACGGGTCATCCTCGGTTCAAGGGAATTCATCTCGGAATATGACATCGTGCTTCCGGGCGACGATTTCGATAAAAAATTCACCAAAAAAAACCGCAGCCTGATCTATCTCGCGTTCGGCGGAGAGCTGATGGCGGTGCTGCTCGTGACTTATAAAATCGATTCCGACACGGCCCGCGCGCTGCGCGCGCTCGCGAAACAGCGCGTCCGGCTGCTCATCGACACGCGCGACCCCTGCATCAGACCTTCAATCATTTCCAAACAGCTGGGGCTTCCCGATGACTACGTCGTCATCGCCGACACCCGGGGGAAGGCGGCGCTTGAAAAAATTCTGCGCGAGCGCGGGACCCTCAAGGCGGGCGCGGTCTGCGGCGGGAGCGCGCATGACCGCATCAGGACAGTTTTAACCTGCTTTAAACTGCGCAAGTCGCTCTCGGTCGGGTTTGCCGCGCAGGCGGGGCTGACGGTGCTCGCGTTCGGCGCGCTGCTCGTCGCCGCGTTCTCTTCATCGCTCGGCTCGATGACCGTGGCGCTCGCTTCGGCGGCGCAATTAATCATCCTGCTTTTGTCGGCGCTGATCGAGTGCCTGCCGGGATATAAAAATCTCTGGTGAAACCAGAACCTGTCAACAGTTTTCGGGAATGGGCGGAAAGCTCGGAAATCGGTTGAAAAAGCTTTGAAAATATGATATACTTCCTCTCTGTGCAGGACTTTTTCGCACGGCGGCACGGTTTGGGCAAGATGACACAATCCCATCACAAATCTGTCACCGGCGCCCGATAGGATTTTTGCATCAAAGGGGACAGGCACGTTTTGCATTCGTGATAAAAAAAGGAGTAGGACTCGAAATGATTGAAGTGAACGGACTGACCAAGCGTTATGGCGAAAAGTTTGCCATCAAAGACGTCGGTTTCAAAATCGGCGAGGGTGAGATCGTCGGCCTCCTGGGCCCGAACGGCGCTGGAAAGAGCACGACGATGAACATCATGACCGGCTATCTCTCCGCAACCTCCGGCACGGTGACGGTCAACGGGTTCGATATTCGGGAAAAGCCGATTGAGGCCAAGATGAATATCGGGTATCTGCCGGAACTGCCCCCGCTTTATCCGGATATGACGGTAAAGGCCTATCTGGACTTTATTTTCGACCTCAAGCAGGTCAAGGCCAACCGCGAGGAACATATCTCGAAAATCTGCAAACTCGTCAAGATAGAAGCCGTTTATCCGCGCCTGATCAAAAACCTCTCAAAGGGGTTCAGACAGCGCGTCGGCATCGCGCAGGCGCTCATCGGAACGCCGCCGATTCTGATTCTGGACGAGCCGACCGTCGGCCTCGACCCCAAACAGATCGTCGACATCCGCGACCTGATCGCCAACCTCGGCAGAAGACATACGATTCTGGTCAGTTCGCACATCTTACATGAAATTCAGGCGGTCTGCAACCGCATCATCATCATCAATCAGGGCGAGATCGTCGCCGACGGAAAACGCGACGACATCATCCGCAAGGCCACCGAGGACGCACGCTTTACCGTCCGTGTCATCGGCCCGCGCGACGAGGTCGCGAAGACCCTCGTCAGAATCGGCGGTGTGGACAAGATCGTCGACGACGGCGTGCGCGAGAGCGGCTCGAATGACTTCATCGTCATCCCCAAGGCAAAGACGGACGTGCGCAGAGAGGTTTTTGAGCGCCTTGCCGAACGGAAATGGCCGATTGTCAGCATGGTCGGCAGCCAGCTGACCCTTGAAGACGTCTTCCTGCGGCTGACCGAAACCGATGAGACGGAATAAGCCGGGAAAGGGAAAAGAATCATGAAAGCCATCATTAAACGCGAATTCGCCTCCTATTTTGCGCATCCCGTCGGTTACCTGTTTATCGGCGTGACCTTTTTGCTGGCGTCGTTCAGCTTCTTTATCGACGTTTTCCTCTATGCCACGACCGACATCGCCCCGGTGTTCAGCACCCTGTTCAGTCTGGTGTACCTGATCGTCCCGCTGATTACGATGCGGCTGCTCTCCGAGGAAAAACGCCATAAGACCGAACAGGTGTTTTACACCTCCCCGGTCACCATGACCGAAGTCATTTTCGGCAAATTTTTCGGCGCGGGCCTGATTTACATAGCCGCCACCGCCATCGTGTTTGTCCACCAACTCGTGCTCGCCTTCTACGGGAGCCCGGACTGGGGCCTTCTGTTCTGCCGCTACATCGGTCTGATTCTGCTCGGCGGGCTGCTGATCGCCATCGGCCTTGTCGTCTCCGCGCTGACCGAGAGCCAGGCGGTCGCGGCGATCGTCGCGCTGGCGATTTCGATGGTCATGGGACAGGTCGACTCGCTGACGCAGTCTTCAAGCAGCCAGACACTGATCAAAATTACCGAGTGGATTTCGCCCGGCCATCATTTCACCGGCTTTTTCAACGGGAATTTTTCGGTCGCGGACGTTTTTTATTATCTCAGCATGACCGGATTGCTGCTCTTTGTTGCGGTCAGAATCCTCGACCGCAAGAGATGGGCATAAGGAGGACAAACCAGTGAAAACGACTGATAAAAACACCGATAAAACGGTGAAGAATTTTAAAGGATTCGGCTCGGGCAAAAAGCACGTCATCATCACCGTCGCGGTCACGGCCGTATTGCTTGTGACGCTGTTCTTCGCGCAGTCGGCGCTCGATCTGCTGTCGGCCAAATTTCATCTCCAGGTGGACATGACGGCGCAGAAGATCTTCACGATGAGCGACACGACCAAGACCTTTGTCAAAGGCATCAACAAAAAAGTCGACATCGTCGTGCTTGAAAACGAGAACTCGTTTAAATCGAATTTCCCGCAGCCGCTCGAGATCATCAAGTCCTACGCGCAGGTCAATCCGGATTATTTCACCTACAGCTATGTGGATGTGGTTTATGACCCGGCCTACCTGAACGCCTATCAGGACGAACAGATCAGCGAAGGCGACATTCTGGTCAAGTGCGGAAGCCGCTATAAGGTCGTCTCTTCCGCAGACCTCGACTATACCGCGACCGATCAGCAGACCTCCGAGCAGAGGGAATATTCGGACGTCGAAAACGCGATGAACTATGCCATCCAATATGTTCTGATGGACAAGACCTACGTCATCGGCTTCACCACCGGACACAATGAAGCGGCAAGCAGCGAGTTCGGCACCTTCCTTGAGAAAAACCTCTTTGAGATCAGAACCGTCAACCTCGCGGGCAACCCCGACCTCTCCGACGTCAACGTCATCGTCTCGCAGGGCCCGCAATATGATTTTTCCGACGAAGAACTGAAGACCCTCGACACCTTTTTGGCAAACGGCGGGAACTATGACAAGACCTTCGCTTATTTCGCCACGCTCGACAAACAAGCGACGCCGCTGCTCGACGGATTCCTCGCGGAATGGGGCCTCGCCGTCACCGACAACGTCGTTTATGAGATGAGTTCCGACCGCTATATGGAAAACCCGCTGATGGTTTACGGGCAGGTCCCGTCGACCGAGGAGACCTACGGCGAGAATTTCGCCTCTCTGACCCCGGGCACCAATTATAAACTGCTGATGCCCTATACCAGAAACATTGAATTCACTTTCACCGCGCCGTCGAAAGGCCAGATCACGACGGCCTCCCTGGTCGAGTGCACGGGCAACCCGTTCCTGACCACCGCGGAGAACGCCAAAGCCGCGACGTTTATGCCGAGAGAAGACGACCCGGGCGATACGTCCTACACGGTCGCCGCCCTCAGCACCAAGACCGTCGGAAGCGTCTCTTCCCGCGTCTGGGTGGCCGGCAGCGTCATCACGGCAAGCGATACGTTTATCAATGACGGAACGCTGGTCAACGCCAAGTATCTGCTGGAATCGTTTAAAGAGTGGACCGAGCGCGTTGTCAACGAAGTCACCATCGATCCGCTGAACCTCACGGTCGACACCTACAGCATCAGCGGCGTCGGCGAGACGGTCGTCATTTTCCTGCTCATCGTCGTTCTGCCCCCGGTCGCCGTCATCATCGCCGGCGTCACCGTGTATTCCAGAAGGAGACATCTGTGATGAAAAAGAAACCGATTCTCACCGTCGTCCTGTTGGCCGCGGTGCTGATTCTCGCGGGCGGAGGGTATTACCTGCTGCAGCGGGACGCGAACGGCACCGGCGTGAAAACGGAAGAGAAGACCTTCTCCATCGGCGTCAGCGGATATGACCAGTACAACGTTGCCAACGACATCAAGAAAATGACCATACAAAACGGCTACGGCACCTTCACGTTCACGCCCGACCCCACCGTGGACGGCGTGGAGGACAAGAGCTGGTTTTTGAATGACCTGGACAACGTCAAATCGGACGCGTACGCGGTCAACGACATCGCGCTGGCCTTTTATACCGTCACGGCCTCAAAAAGGCTCGAGGTCCCCGCGGCTGAACTCGCGAATTACGGATTTGACAAACCGGAACTCACCGTGACGCTGGATTTCGCGGACGGCAGCGTCATCACCTATTCCTTCGGCACTTCCGTCGCGCTGACGAACTCCGAGAGCGACTATCTCAGCTACGTGATGCGCAGCGGCGACGACTCGGTGTACCTCGTCGAGAATTACTATTACGAAAAGGCCTTCATCTCGCTCAAAGACGTCATGAAGACCGAGCTCTACCCGCAGCTGGAAGACGGCGTCATCATTCAGGAGCTGACGTTCGGCGGAACGGGCGGCGACGCGCTGAAAATTTTAAACAACACGGAAAATTACGTGGATTACCGGATCACCGAGCCCTTTGAGAGAACCGTGGATTCGACCGCCATCAGCGCGCTGATGGGCGAACTCGACATCATCAAGGACGACGTCACCGTTGAAATCGCCGGAACCAAAAGCATGCCCCTCTCTCCCGACACGCTCGCGATGTACGGGCTTCAGACCCCGGTCAGAACGCTGAATTTCAAATACACGGTGGAATCCACAACGGTCGGAAGCGACGGAAAACCCGTCACGACCAAAACGGACGGTCAACATACCCTCCGCCTCGGCATCGTCTACGGCAACTGCGTCTACGTCACCGTGGACGACGTCAACGCCATCTACTCGGTGCCTTACAGCGCCCTCTCCGCGGTGTATGAGGCGAGCTTCGATTCGCTGGCGGACCGCAATATTTATACCGAAAAACTCATCAACATCGATGAGATCAAGTTCGACACCTCGTTCAAGACCTTCGATTATAAACTGGTCAACTCGACGGAAGTCAACTCGGTCACTCTGAACGGCAAGAGCATCGACGTATCGGCGATCAAGTCGCTGTACACCACTTTCGCTTCGATGGCCTATTCGGAACGCGTGACCGACAAACCGTCCGCAGCGCCGTATATGACGGTCACCGTCAAGCTGACGACCGGCGGCACCGACGTGATTCAAATCATCCCTTACAACTCGCGCAAATATTTCGTCACGGTCAACGGGCAGGGCAATATGCTGATCTCCTATGAGCTCGCCGACGATCTGATGAACGCGCTCAAAGCGACCGACAAGACCTCACTCGGATAAATACAATCATCAAAAAGGGGCGGTTCGAAAGAACCGTCTCTTTTCAGTTTTAATATATCCGGGTGCCGAAGGTTCAGAGCGGTTCGCAGGGCGTTGCTTGTCAGGATCAAAGCGGTATGATACAATAGGGCGGTAAAAACAGAGCGAATGAGGAAAAACGATGACCGAGAATTTCAAAGAACACAACCGGGAAGTCAAGGAGCTTTGGAAAGCATTTTACGCGGGAAAACCCGAACGCATTCCGATGACAATCGGCGCAAGCCCCCGCTTTTTTTTGCTCAATCCCGCTTATAACACAAAAAGAATTTCGTTTCGGGAGTATTTCAACGACCCCGAGATTATGTGGAACATTCAGCTCGAGTTTGCAAAACTTACGGCGTTTCAGATTTTTTTCGACCACGAGATGGGCGTGCCCGAAAACGGGTGGGCGGTCAACGTGGATTTTCAAAACACGTTTGAGGCGCCTTGGCTCGGCTGCGGGATTCGCTATCCCGAGGACAACGTCCCTGCGACCGTCCCGTGTCTGCGTGACGGCAACAAATATGAGCTGCTCGAAAAAGGCGTGCCCGACCCGTTTTCGGGGTTGATGCGAACAGCGAAAGAATACTATGAAATTTTCCGCGAAAAGGGCGAAAAGGGTTTTGTTTACGAAGGCGCGCCGGTCTCGGTCAACCGCGTGATGGACGGCACCGACGGGCCTTTTACGATCGCCTGCAATCTGCGGGGCACCGGGGAATTCTGCGTCGATTTGTACGAGGACACCGAATACGCGCTGCAGCTGATGGGTCTGATCACCGAAGCCACGATTCAAAGAATCAAGGCGTGGCGAAAATTTGAGGGTCTGCCCGAAAAGAGCGCAGGGATCTGGTTCGCGGATGACAGCACCGCGCTTTTATCTCTTGAATGTTATAAAGAATTCGTGCTGCCGTTTCATAAAAAACTGGTCTCCGAACTCTCAACGAAAGACACCGGCAATCAGATCCATCTGTGCGGCGACGCGTCGCATCTGTTCAAGACGTATCAGGACGAACTCGGCTGCACGAAATTCGACACGGGATTTCCGGTCAATCACGGCGAGCTCGTCAAAGAGCTCGGGCCCGAGGCGGTCGTCTACGGCGGGCCGCGTATCCAGCTGCTCCAAAACGGCACCAAGGAGGCCGTCGCCGCGGAGGTGAAACGGATCATCCGGCAGGTGAAACCGCTGACCAAAAAATTCGTCCTTCGGGACGCGAACAACCTCGCGCCGCTGACCCCGCTCGAAAACGTCAAAGCCATGTATGACGCGGTCAGGGAGTATGGGAGGTTTGAATAGGAGACCGTTTTTTTAAGAGCTTTGGCCCCCGGTAAAGACGGAGATTTATTCCGTCATTGCGAGGGGCTTTACGCCCCGCGGCAATCCAGTGCGATAATCCGCTCGGCGGGGGCGGGCGATTCATAATCGCCCCTACGCTTCCGAATATGTTTCTGCTCCGCGTTTCTCTTCGCAAAAACGGGAGTTTCTTTCCGTCATTGCGAGGGGCTTTACGCCCCGCGGCAATCCGGGGTGATAATCCGCTCGGCGGGGGCGGGCGATTCATAATCGCCCCTACATTTCGTCGGCGCGGCGGCCGCGCCGACTCCCTCGCAAAGACAGGCGCGCGCGTTTTATCGCTTGTAAGGGCGAGCGCGTTATGGTATAATGGCACACGTGCAAAAGCGGGAAATCATATTGACAAAACAAGGGGAAAAGCATCACCATGAAGAATTCACGGCAAAAGGGACTGGACATTTTTAATCGGAAAAGCAACGGCGAGGGAGTCATGTGGACGGGGCATCCGAACACCGACACCGTGCCGATCTTCGCCAAAGAGTGGGGCATCGAGCCGACCCGCGAGGCGATTTACGAATACTTAAACGACGACTGCCGCTGGTTTATGGCGGACGGATATTACCATCACCCCGAGGGAAAGCCGATGCTGGACCCTTCTTTCGGCATCGACCGGGCAAAGACCCTGAGCGCGCCCGGGTGCTTCGCCGAGACCGAAACGGTCGCCGAAGTCGACCGGTACCCGTGGCCGGACGTCAAATACCTGGAGTTCGGCGAGCTTTACAAGACCATGGACAAGTATTCCGACAAGCTGGTCTTTTCGGGGATGTGGTGCTGCTTTTTTCACAACCTCTGCGATTTCATGGGCATGGAGAATTATTTTATCGCGATGTACGAGCGGCCCGAGGTGGTCGAGGCGATCACCGAGCATCTGGTCGATTTCTATATTGCCGCGAATGAGAAATTTTTCAGTGGACTCGGCGACCGCGCCGACGTGATGTTTTTCGGAAACGACTTCGGAACCCAGCTCGATCTGTTTTTGTCGCTCGAACAATTCCGCAGGTTTTTGCTGCCGTCGTTCAAGCGGCTCATCGCGGTCGGCAAGAAATACAACAAAAAAGTGATGCTGCACTCCTGCGGCTCGATTTACCGCATCATCCCGGATCTCATCGACGCGGGGGTGGATGCGCTGCACCCGATCCAGGCGAAAGCCGCGGGCATGAGCGCGCAGGATTTGAGCCAATATAAAAACGATCTCGCGTTTGTCGGCGGGATCGATGCGCAGTCGTTATTCGTGAACGGCACGCCGGAGGATATCCGCAATGAAGTCAAACGGGTGCGCGGCCTGCTCGGGCCGAACATCATCATCTCCCCGAGCCACGAGGAGATCTTGCCGAACGTTCCGGCCGCGAATATATTGGCTATGGCGGAAGCCGCACACAAAGCGGAGTAGACGTTTTGTAGGGCGCAAGGCATCACGAGCTGCGAGTCCGCACGGGCTACGGCCCGCCTGACGCGCCGCGTTGGGACGAAGTGAAGAGTGAATAAGAAAGACAAAAGGTACCCGGCAGAATTATAATTGTAGGGGCGATCTTTGATCGCCCGTTTTCCGGGAAAGAATTTTTACGGGCGAACGCGTCGGGCCGCGCCCGTGCGGACCGCGTCCGTGCGGGCCGCGCCCGATTTCGCCCCCACATTTTTAGTTCATAATCATATTCCTTTAAAAAAACAAAACGGCGGCTTCCTTTCGGAAAGCCGCTGTTTTGCATAGGAGGCGTTATAATCGGTTTATGAATCGGGTGCGCGGGCGATTTTCGGATGCGCCCGTATGTGATCGATTGGGACGTCTGCGATATTCAAAGAAATTGCTTCAATTCTTATTTTACGATCGGAGCGTCTACAATGTTTTGAGGCATATTCGTATATTTCTTGAAGTTGGCGATGAACTTCTCCGCGAGGGCTTTCGCCGACTTATCGTAGGCCTCTTTGTCCGCCCAGGTCTTTCTCGGGTCGAGAACTTCGGCGGGGACGTTCGGGCAGCTCTGCGGGACCGGCAGGTTGAAGAACGGGTCGCGGACGTATTCGACGTTGTCGAGTTCGCCCTTGAGCGCTGCCGAGATCATCGCGCGGGTGAGCTTGATGCTCATGCGTTTGCCGACGCCGTAGGGGCCGCCGGACCAGCCGGTGTTGACCAAAAAGACGTTCGCGCCGGTCGCAGTGATGCGTTCGCCCAGCATCTTCGCGTAGATGCTCGGGTCGAGCGGCAGGAACGGCGCGCCGAAGCAGGTCGAGAAAGTCGTCTGCGGTTCGGTGATGCCGCGCTCGGTGCCGGCCAGTTTGCTGGTATAGCCCGAGACGAAATGATACATGGCAAGATTATTGTCCAGTTTGGAGATCGGGGGCAGCACGCCGAACGCATCCGCCGTGAGGAAGATGACGGTCTTGGGCTGGCTTCCGACACCCGGGATGACGGCGTTCGGGATGAAGTCGACCGGATAGCCGACGCGGGTGTTCTCGGTCAGAGAATCGTCGGCAAAATCGAATTCGCGGGTCTCCGGGTCCATGACCACGTTTTCAACCAGCGCGCCGAACTTGATGGCGTTCCAGATCTGGGGCTCATGTTCCTGCGAGAGGTTGATGCACTTGGCATAGCAGCCGCCCTCGAAGTTGAAGGTGCCGTCATCGGACCAACCGTGCTCGTCGTCGCCGATGAGCTTGCGCTCGGGGTCGGCGGACAGCGTGGTCTTGCCGGTGCCGGAGAGGCCGAAGAACAGCGCGGTGTCGCCCGCGGCGCCGATGTTGGCGGAGCAGTGCATCGGGAAGACGTTGATTTCCGGCAGAACGAAGTTCATGACGGTGAAGACGCTCTTCTTGATTTCGCCCGCGTACTGGGAGCCCGCGATGAGCACGATCTTCTTTTCGAAGTCGACCAGAATCGCCGCTTCGCTGTGGGTCTTGTCGATTTCGGGGATGCATTTGAAGCCCGGGGCCGCGATGATCGTGAAATCAGCCGTGAAATTTTGGAGCTGTTCGGCGGTCGGACGGATCAGCATCTGGTGGATGAACATGTTTTCGGAGGCCAGTTCGTTGACGACGCGGAAGCTCTTCGCGTATTTGGGGTCGGCGCCCGCGAAACCGTCGAAAATGAACAATTCGCGGTTCTGCAGATAGGCGACGACTTTGTCGTAAATCTTATCAAAGACCTCGGGCGCCATGGGCGCGTTGACTTTGCCCCAGGAGATTTTGCCGTGGATGCTGCCGCGGTCGACGACGAATTTGTCGTCGGGCGAGCGGCCGGTATATTTTCCGGTGTTGACTACCAGTGCGCCGGTTAAAGACAGCGTGCCTTCGCCGCGGGCGAGTGCCTTCTCGGTCAGCTGCGCGGGGTTGAGATTGCGCCAGACGGCAGTCGAATTAATGATGCCGAGTTTCTCGATTCCGTATGTTTCCATAGTGTCTATCCTCTTTCAAAAATGAATGGCCGGCGAAGATATTAATCTTCACCAATTATATTGTATCACAAAGAAAGTCAAATTTGAATACGGTTTTTGCAACATTTTGTCGTTATTCGAAAGATTTTCCGATTTTACCAAAAATCATAAAAAAATTTTATAATTGCTGGAGGAAATGACAGATTTAGATCAGTAGGGAAAGGTCTTGACCTTTCCGAGCGGGCGAACAGCCCGCAGGTAAGGGGCGGCTTCAAGATGACCCGCCGTTTGATCCCGAAACCTTTACTTTATACGGAATATACGGTATAATATGGAAGGGAGGGGATGGAATGAAAAAGTTGATTGCGGCGGTTGTCTTGGTGGCCTTGTTATGGGGCTTTATTCCGGCGTGCGATTCAAGCCAAACGGTGCGGTTTCAGTTAAAAATCACCTATCCGGTTACGGAGGATTACTTCATTTGCGCAGAGGGGCAGGAGATCAAATATAAACTTGAATTCGAGGATTATCCATATACCGAAGAATTGTCGGGGAATACGACATTCCGTATTTATGACGTGGTGATCAAGTATCCGTCCGAGGTGACTGTCCGGGAGGACGGGAGGTCTTTTTGGACGCTCTATGTCGGATATGTCTTACCGAGTAAAGAGTATTTTCCTTAT
>DAOPZJ010000041.1:0-13545 GCA_035353335.1 Oscillospiraceae bacterium
CCCTACGGAATGATGAAAGGGATAACCACGAACGTGATTATCTTGCCTCTAGCATCTTCAGGCAGGCGTTCATATAGCCGTAGCTCTCGGCGGCGATGCGGGTTGCTTCGACCATATCCTGCTCGGGGCCGATGACCTCAAGGCAGACCGGGCCGTCATAACCGGCTTTGACCATGGCTTTGAAATATCCGAACAGATTGATCTCCCCTCTGCCGCAGGCCTGCAGCGCCGGAATTCCCGGACTCGGGCCCGGACCGACGCAGTCGCGGATGTGGATATGCTTCATGCGCGGCAGCACTTTTGCCAGCGCTTTTTCGGGCTTTTCACCGGCGCGGTGGATATGGCTCGGGTCCATGTCGATTCCGAAATACGGATTATCGATGGCGGCCATGGCGCGCAGGGTCGTCGGGGTGTTGTAGATCGAACCGCCGACATGCGCTTTGCAGCACAGCGTGACTTTATAACTCTCCGCGAGTTCGGCGAGCGCGGTCAGACGCTCGATGGTTGCTGCGAATTCCTTGCGGCTGCCGGATTTTCCGCCCGGGCCGATATTGATGACCGGGATGCCGAGTTCCGCCGCGGCTTCGAAGGCCTTCTTGAGGCGTTCGGAGTCCTGCGAGGCGACTTCGGAAGATAACAACTCGAGTCCTGTCTCGTCCAAAACATTCTTTATGTAGGTTTTCTGCGATTTCCAGTTATCGGGCGACAAATGTTCGCACATGCCGCCGATCGCGGAGATTTCAATTCCGTCATAGCCCGCCGCTTTGACCGCGCGCGCGGCATCGGCGAAGTTATAATGCTTGAACAGCACGGAATTGACGCCAAGTTTTATCATGTTTTTACCCGTCCTTTCGTCATAAAAGCTCGAAAATTTTATTCCGAACTTCGCTGTCAGGTGATGGGTCAATTATAAAACCTTTTACCCCCGAAAGCAATGTTTTTTGTGGATATAATCGTTTTTTAAAAAGATTTTTATGAAAATTTCCGAAATATTTCCATAAACTTGTTGACAACCGTAAAAAGCTGTGATATATTAACTGTATTGGTACTATTAATACAGTGTACCGCTGCAAGAAAGGGGGAAACGGATTTGATCGCAATCGATTTTTCCGACAAACGCCCGATCAACGAACAGATCATCGCAAAGGTCATCGATCTGGCCGCGAAAGGCTTTTTGCCGCCGGGCAGCCCGATGCCGTCGGTGCGTACGCTTGCCACGGAACTCTCGATCAACCCCAACACCGTTCAGAAGGCTTATGCCGAGCTCGAGCGGCTCGGCGTCATCCTCTCGGTGCGCGGCCGCGGCAGCATCATCGCCGAAAACAGCGACCCGCTGCGAAAACTTCAGCTTGAAAAGCTGCACGCGGGTCTGCGGGAGGCGGTCGAGGCGGCAAAGCACCTCGGGATGTCCTGCGAGGAAGTCTGCGGCGAGATCAGAGACAATTTTAACGGAGGGGAGCAACTATGAAAAGCTTATTTAAATTCTTTGTTTCACTGTTGATCTGCGGCGCAATCTTATTGTCAGGCTGCGCAAACTCGTCCAAAAGCTCGCTGCCGAAAGACCTCGCCGGGAAAACCATGAATTATCCCAAAGTATTAAACCTGCTTTCACCCTATTTTTTTTCGGACAGCGATGAGACCACCGCCGCTATGAAACAGGAATGGCTGGATAAAATGTCTGCGCGGTACGGGGTTGAACTCAATTTCACCGCAGATACGCAGGTAAGCGAGGTGTTTTACGGAAGATCCTCTTTTCCCGGGATGGTCACAATGACGAACTGCGAAATGCTGAACAACGCCGTCAAAAGCGGCACCGCCGTCCCGCTGGAAGCGTATCTCGCCGATAATCCGGTTTGGAACGCCCTCCCCGAAGAAATCAAATCCATGTACACGATCGACGGCCATATTTACGCGGTCCCGTCTTCCTGCACCTGGCTGATGAGAACACGCAGTATCGCCGCCGATTCGCTCACCAAAACCGGTATCGAAGTGACCGATCTCAAGTCCTTCCGGGAATACGCACTGGCGCTGATGAAGACCGGCGATTATCAATACGTCCTCGGTTCCGACGCTTTGACTGGGGTCGTCGACATCCTCAACGCTTACGGCTTGTATTCGGATACATTCGACTCGTTTTCCTATGACCCCGGCGAGGACTGCATCGTGGATTTTCTGACCAAGGGCGAAGCCGTCACGGCGCTCGAATACCTGCGGGAACTCTATTCCGCGGGTGCGCTCAAAATGAGTTTCGATTACAGCAGCCAAAGCGCGCAGGAGGACTTTTCGAACGGCATCTGCGCCGCTAATTACGGATATAACATGTCGGATGAAAATAAAACTCTCACGACGCTGAATCCCGCCTATCCTCAGATTCCCCAAAGCGCAATCAAGGGCTACATCATGACCAAAGACACGCCCGAGCCCAAAGAAACCGTAAACTTCCTTGTCAATATGCTGTTCGGCTCCGAACAAAATTATTTGGATTGCTCACTGGGCCTGTCCGATAACTATGTTCTCAACAGCGACGGCTCGATCACAATGAAATTGAAAGTCACCGAAGACGGAGAACCGAAAACATTCGGAATGCCGAATTTAGTGGGTCCTCTCCCCGGCGTCTTCTTCCATTCGGAGCAAAAAACAAAATACGAGTTCGTCGGCACTCTGAAACCCGAATACGTAACCGCGCTCGAACAAATGAATCAATTCAACGCGTCCGTAGACGACGCCGTAAAGAAAGGGCTTGCGCTCAAAGTTCCGGCCGCTTACGGGCAGATTCACATCTCGAAATTTTACGAAAACAAATCCGATATCGATTCCCTCTATCTCACCTGCATCCAAGACGCCGTCACCGCCACCGACTGGACGGTGCAGCAGATCATTGATGAATACAAAGCGGCAATGCTCAACCTCGGCGGCAATCAAATGCTCGACGAGATGAACGCCGCCATCGGCAAAAAAACCGCGTATTATTATGGGTAAGTTTTCTATAACTCAATTAAATACTTTCATAACAAAAACTCAATTCTTCCGAAAGGATGGCCTTGGTGAAATGATAACAACCCAACAACTGACCAAAAAATTCGGCGACTGCACCGCGGTCAACGCGGTCAGCACCGAGATGCACGAGGGCGCGGTGTTCGGCCTGATCGGCTCGAACGGCGCGGGCAAATCGACGTTTCTCCGGATGCTTGCGGGCGTGCTGAAACCCGACGGCGGGCAGCTTGAAATCGACTGTGAGACCGTATGGGAGAATCCGGCGGTGAAAAGCCGGTGCTTCTTCATCCCCGACGAACCGTATTTCTTTAAAAACGCGACACCCGAGACCGTAAAAAGTTTTTATACGATGTTCTATCCAAAATTCGATTGCGCGCAGTATGACCGGATGATTTCGGTTTTCGAGCTGCCCCCGAAAAAACGGATTTCCGAATTATCGAAGGGCATGAAAAAGCAGGTCATGATCATCGCCGCGGTATCGAGCAACTGCGACTATCTGTTTTGCGACGAGACCTTCGACGGGCTGGACCCGGTCGCAAGGCAGGCGATCAAGGGCATTTTCGCGGCGGGTATGGTCGACCGCAAGCTGACTCCGGTCATCGCCTCGCACAACCTACGCGAGCTCGAAGACATCTGCGACCGCATCGGGCTGTTACATAAGGGAGGCATATTGTTCGAGCAGGAACTCGATGCGATGAAACTGGGCATTCACAAGGTGCAGTGCGCTTTTGCGGGCCCGAAAACGCAGTCGGATTTTCCGGATGCGGAGGGGTTCAAGGTCATGAAATTCGAAGCACGGGGCGCGATGGTCACGATGACCGTCAAAGGCAATCGGGAAAACATAACAGAGCGGGTGAACGGAATGGCGCCGCTGTTTACGGAACTGCTGCCGCTTTCGCTCGAAGAGATCTTTATTTCGGAAACGGAGGTGTGCGGTTATGACGTCAAAAACATCCTCTTTTAAGTTCGGAAGATTGACGATGCACCGATTCAAACAGCTGACCTGGCTCACGACTCTGTGGTCGGCGGGATTGTTCTTTGCGCTGCCGGTGCTGCAGAGCATGCAGTTGGGTTTCTTAATGCCTCAAAAGTCATACGGTTACGGTGAAGTCAACTCATTAATCGGCAATGATAATTACTTGGTGCTGATCGGGGTATTCGTCACTGGGATTATAGCAGCTTGTGTTGTGCAGGCGTTTATGAATTCCAAAACGCAAAACGATCTGTGGCTTTCGTTGCCTGTGCGCCGTGAAAAGCTGTTTGCGGCCAATCTGACCGCCGGAGGAATGGCGGTATTAATTCCGCTGACAGCTGCTTATGTGATAACGATTATCATGACTGTTTTAACACCGTCGGCATATGGGTTTGAAATGAAGTTTGCATTGTTTGGCTATCTGCGGGCAGTAGGATTGTTTCTTGTTGCTTATTCAATCACCACGCTCTGGTGTGTGCTGAGCGGACGAACGATCATTGCGGTGCTCTGTGCTATATTTACACCCGCTATAGGAGTTGGCTCATTGAGCATTGTATCCATGTTCTTCAGCTTGCATTTTAAGACCTACTACGCCTCGACCGCTTATAATAATGCTTTAATTTCGCTCTATCCGTTTGCGCCGTTTTTCGGGAATTCCGAATCACTGTATACGATTATGCAAATCGTTTGGACTGCGGTTGCGGTGGGGCTGTTGATACTGGCGTTTTGGCTGGTAAAAAGGCGGGGCGCGGAGACAGCCGGGAAAGCGCTTGCGTTTTCAAAGGCACTGCCCGTTGTCAAATATCCGTTGATTCTGTTTGGAATGTCTTTCGGCTGGCTGCTGTTCGCCTCTACGACCGAATCCCTGGGATGGTCTGCATTCGGTGCTGTCGCGATCGGGCTGTGTGTGTTCTGCTTTGTGAATGTGCTTGAAAAATTCGAGTTTCGAAATATTCTGCACCACTGGTGGAAATATGGGATTACTATGGCAGTTTTCGGGCTTAGCATGACGGTTTTGCTCCTTGACTCGATGTCGTTTGACACACGGCTTCCGGCGCGCGATAATATCACCGAAGCAAAAGTGTATATATTAGGCTTGAACGACACCAGCTTGAACCCAAGCAAAACCTACGGCGAGACCATCACAGATTCGGAAGTGATCGACACGCTTTATAAAATCTCCGAGTTTGCCGTTTCCAATGCGGACAAAATGTATTCGCACAGCGAGATATTCGGTTATATCAACTTGAGTATGGATCGTTTTGTGAATGTCAGCATGTCGCAGGATTATATGACTTTTGCTGTTGATTACAATGGGTTTATCCGCATATATCATCTACAGTTAGACCAATCCCAAAGAACCGAGTTGACCGCTTTGCTGATGGGATCGGGGAATCAGGCATTCATCACAGCTCTGAGCGGTGTGTATGACCTTTCGCCGGGCGATGTAGATATGATGAATGTTAATTTCTATGATGTAAGTTACAACTACATGGTAGAATTGGCAGAGGCCAACGGCTCTGAAGGCGGCGGTTGGATCAATGATATCATTACCGCTCTCCGAGCGGATGTACTGTTGACCAGTACGGAAAAACTGCAAAACGCCCGGATTTTGGGTGTTATCGAAATGAGGAACAGCAAAGGGAGAACCTATTCAATACCGATTTATGATTACTACGAGAGCATCCGCGAGACATGGCTCTGGGATGCCATAAATAATCATGCATTGAAGGTCGATCCGGTGTTGATTGAGAGTATCGAAGTCGAGCGTAATGACAACAACACCTCAGTGACTTATACCGATCCTGTAAAAATCTCCGAGCTTTCATCGGCATTGATCACCGATGAAGATGTCAAGTATAATCCGCTGGTAACCATTGCGACTGAGTATACGGTCACAGTAAATTACAAAGACGGAAGGGCTGTTATTCCGAGTTTGTGCAATGAACATATGCCGGAGTGGCTGAAAAATTCGTAAAATCGCAAAAAACCCTTGACAAGACAGAAAAACAGTGGTAAAATCTCTTCGCTGTTTATCCGCAGACAGCAGGTTGGGCTTCGGCCCTCTAACGGGAACTTCGGTTTACCGCCTGCCGAGGAGAGAGTCACATGCTATTTCGTGGCGGCTTTCCGACTTTTCGGAAGGTCGCTTTTTTGTCGGATAACGGTAGTAATTATCGGGAGGTGAATCATTTGCCGAGCAATCAAATTTTGCAGGAAAAACAGGCTGCCGTCGCCGAAATCGTCAAACTGCTCAACAGCACCGTTTCCGGTGTTTTGGTCGGTTACGAGGGCATAACGGTCGCGGACGACACCAAACTTCGCGCGGATCTGCGCAAAGCGGGCGTCCATTACAAAGTACTCAAAAATTCTCTGCTGAATTTTGCGGTCAAGGAGGCCGGTCTTGCGGGACTGTCCGCTTCCCTTTCGGGCACAACGGCGCTCGCCGTCAACACCCAGGGTGAGACCGCGGCGGCAAAAATCCTCTGCGAATACGCCAAGAAAAACGAGAAATTCGTCATCAAAGCCGGATTCGTCGAGGGAGAAGTCATTGACGCCGAAAACGTGAAAGCGCTGGCAAAGCTGCCGTCCAAGGAAGTGCTCATCGCACAGGTCCTTGCGGGCTTCAATGCGCCGATCACGGGTCTTGTCAATGTACTCAACGGAAACATCCGCGGGCTGGCGGTCGCACTGAACGCCATCGCGGAAAAGAAAGCGGCCGAAGCCGCGTAATTTGCCGATAAAATCACGGCAGAAATGAATTGATGGAGGAAATTAAAATGGCATCCGAAAAAGTAACCAAACTGATTGAAGACGTAAAAGCTCTTACAGTCATCGAACTGTCCGAACTCGTCAAGGCCCTCGAAGAAGAATTCGGCGTCTCCGCCGCAGCCCCGATGGCAGTGGCAGCAGCCCCGGCAGCAGCCGCAGCCCCGGCAGCAGTTGAACAGACCGAATTCGCCGTCGTTCTGGCGGAAGTCGGCGCACAGCGTCTCGAAGTCATCAAGTCAGTCCGCGAACTGACCGGTCTCGGCCTCAAAGAGGCGAAGGATCTTGTTGACGCCGTTCCGAAGGCGATCAAAGAAGGCATCTCCAAGGCGGACGCGGAAGGCCTCAAGGCCAAGCTCGAAGCAGTCGGCGCGAAAGTCGAAATCAAATAATAACGGACAATTACATTGTTCATTATTTGACCTGCAAAACGAAAACCGGACAGAAATGCCCGGTTTTTTGTTTTCATAATGTAGGGGCGATTATAAATCCCCGTAAATGAAGCTGACGGGTGAATAAGCCCGTGAACCGGAGCGGCGGGCGATTAATAATCGCCCCTACAATGTGCCGTTTCATTTTTTGGTTGAAAACCATCGTTTCATTTGATATGATACTATCATCAATATAAGGGATTGATGATAAATCATGAATGACTTGAACCGCATCAGAGACCTTGCGAAAGAGACACTCGAATATGCGAACTGCGATGAAATGAACCGCAGGCGCAAACTTTGGAGCGCGCATAACAGCTTACATTTCACGCGCCCGCCGATCTATATCCGCGCGATTCCGTTTGACGAATTTTTGAATCAAAAAGAACTCGTCTGTGAAAATACATATTACCGAGCACTCGAAAAGAACTTTTTGTTGAACCGTTATCGGATGAAAATCGCCGACGACTATATTATCGAGCCGTTTTTGACCGTGCGCGCGGTCCTTTCCAGCGCGCCGAACGGCGTTTATGGCCTTCCCGCCGAGATGGGCGAAAAAGCGCCCGGCGAATGTGCTGCTTTTAAGCCCTCTGTCATAAAAGAAAGCGATATCGAAAAGCTTCAAGTCGCCGACTACAAAGTCGATGAACAAGCGACAGCAAATGAATATGACCGCCTGTATGACGTCGTGGGCGGCATTTTAGACGTTGAAGCCGACCGTCAGGGGCTTTTATGCGGCATGTGGAATAACGACATCTCCACGATTTTGGGCAAGCTGCGGGGCCTTGAACAATTGATGTGGGATATTTATGACCGCCCTGAATGGCTGCATCGGATGCTGTCTTTCATGCAGAGCAAGATTTTGATGCACATGGACCAGACCGAAGCCGCGAACGGATTCCGGTTGATCAACCACCAGAATCAGGCGATGCCGTATGCCGAGGAATTGAAACCCCCGCAGGCAGGTAAAAGTCCGGTAAAACCGAGCGAGTTATGGGGCTATGTGGCATCGCAGGAATTCACAGCGGTCGGGCCTGAGGCTTTTAAGGAGTTTATGTTCGACTATCAAAAGCCGATTTTAGAGAGGTACGGGCTTGCGGCCTATGGCTGCTGCGAGGATTTGACGCGCGATATCCCGGTGCTCAAAACGTTGAAGAACCTCCGGAGAATTTCCGTGTCCCCCTATGCCGACGTGAGAAAATGCGCCGGGCAGATCGGCGGGGAGTATATCATTTCATGGCGCCCGAATCCGTCATCAGCGGTCTCTTACGGGCTCGATGAGAACTTCGTGCGCAAAAATCTGCGCGAGACGTTTGACATCTTTGACGCGAATGGGTGCAAATTCGATATCACGCTTAAAGACGTCGAAACCGTCGGCAGAGATACAAATCGTATCATCCGGTGGACGCAGATTGTGCGTGAGGAGATTGAACACAGATATTAAAATATAATCTTATCAGTTGAAATAGTAATACACGGCATGCTTGCTGTTCGAAGCATTCATCAAATCGATAAGCGTGTTGCCGCCGAGATTTAGCATGCCCTCTTTATACGTTTTGATAATTTGTCCGACGGTTCGGGAATTATCAGTGATGGCATCCTTGATGCATGTATTATAAAGCGTAAAAATATCATTTTGAAACGAATACAAATAAGCCGATGTCGGAGTCATTTTCCAGGGGTCCCATGTCGCCCGGACTTTGCTTTTCGAGACAAGTTCGTTGTATACGGCGGGAAATTGGTTGGGGCCGGTTTCCGGTTTGCCGGCAATGCCGTTTTGGCTGTATGAAATTCCCGATTTCGAACATGGGAAAACATCCGGGATGTACGAAACGAGGTTCGGCATTGCGGGGATTGCGTAACTTGTGCTTGAGATGCGGATTTTCTTCACGGTGAAAGTCCCGTCGGAATTTTTGCTGTAATTGTCAGACGAACCGAGCCAGCAGTCGAGGTAGTTTTGCTCTGAGCCGAACAGCATATCAACGAGCAAATTGATCGTCTCCTTTGGCTGCGGTGTGTCTTTGGTGAGCATATAACCGTCGCTCTTTGTATACACCATTTGAGGATTTTCGGGGTTCAGCGTGAGCACTTCGGTGCAGTTTTCGTAATCCTGATAATAGCCGTAATACGATTCACAAGTCCCGTCTTTAAAATCGCCGGGCGCAGTTATGGAAGAAGTGTCAAAATTGATTTTCAAAGCGCCCGCGTTATACAGCTCCCTCAGATACTCAAATGCCGTGACGGCCTCTCCCTTAATCAAAAAGTCCACAATAGAGTCAGCCAAAGGATCATACGCAAACGGGAAAGCGGAGTCTTCGCCGGTATAAAGCCCGAATGCACTCAGAATGTCGTCCAGATTTGCAAGCCCGTCGGAGCTGATGGCAGATTTCCCGGTCTTTCGCTGATAGGCGAGGGCGAAGTCCTTCAGAGAGTCGAGGTTTGTGACCGTGATGCCGGTCAGCGCGAGCGCGCTGTCGGTTACGGCGCGAGCTTTCGGCGTCTTTGCATAGGACGCCGGAATCGCATAAATATGCCCGTTGATGAGAAATGCATTTTTTACGGTTTGGGGCAGCGCATTCCAGGTCTGATTATCTGATAAATAATCCTCGAGCGGTGTTGCGTTTTCTTTGTCAACCGCCGTATACAATTGAGACATATTGACAGCCACAAACCCGGTGTATCTCTCTGCGCCGGAAAGCACTTTATAGCGCCGATAAGATGCCTCGCTGCTGTATTTTTTATCTTTGGCGGAATAGGAGTCTGAGACGATATTGAAGCGGACGCCGAAACGCAGATAGGCCTCCTCCAGCCACACATCCTTTTCAGCGGCGCTGTTGACGTCTTCGGTGCTCAAAAAGAACGAGGGAGCAATCATATTGAACTCCATGAGATTGCCTTTGTTGTTCGGTTCATTCAGCTCATTCGGCAACGAAGTTGAAGGTGCCGATGCGCAGCCGCCAAGTAATATGGCAGCGCATAACAGTATTGAACCGGCCAGTTTAAGCGTTTTTTTCATAATGATACTTCCTTTCGCGTGCGTTTACATTTTCAAGAATTTATCACTGTTCACTTTAACTGCTAACCGTTCATGACTTTCACTTTACGTTTTACACTCTAAAATTTATACTTGCAAAAAATTACCCGTAGTAATACGCGGTCTTCTTTCCGATGGCGTAGTTCATCTCGTCGAGCATGGCGTTGCCACCGAGCCCTAGCATATCCAATCGATATTGTTTCACGATCTCCTCAACCGTCCAATTTTCGGCGGTAATGGCGTCCTTGATGCAATTGGCGAACAAATAATTGATGTCGGATTTTTTATCATAAAATTTCGACGTGTGAATCTGACGGTAGGAAACCGGAACTTTGAGGGCACTCCCTTTTTTAACGGCGTCGTCGATTGCGGCCAGAAATTGTTTCGATTTTTCAATGGACGCGGTCAGTTCAGCCGTGGGATTGCCGATGAGTTCCAAATCGTATCTTTGATTCGAATGGGGAAACGCTCCGGGGAGAGTTCCGACCAATCCGGGCGTCGCGAAATTATCCACACCGCCGTCTTCGTTAATTTCCAATTTCAGCGTGATGGTTCCGTCGCTGTTCAGAACATAGTTGTCGGAAAGACCGAGCGAGCAGTCGAGGTAGTTTTGTTCGGAACCGAACAGCATGCTGACGAAGAAGTTGACCGTCTCTTTGGGCTGCGGAGTGTCTTTTGTCATGATGTACCCGGACATACCGCAGCGGAGCAGCTGTGGATATGCCGGATTCAGGGTCAGGACTTCGGTATATTTTTCATCGATCGTATATTCGTCATAATTGGTGGCGCTTTCTCCGCTTATGAAATTATTATACGGGTTGGAAGTTTTATTATATGGAATCAGCTTGAGCGCTCCGACGGCATACAATTCGCGCAGATATTTCAGCGCCGAAATCGACGAATCTTTGGTCAGAAAGTCCACGACGCTGTCCTCGCCGGGGTCATAGGAAAACGGATGTCCGCTGTAACCGTCGGCATATAAGCCGAAAGCGTTCAAAATATCGCCCAACCCGTCCGTACCGGCTGAGCCGATGGCATAGTCATAGGTTCCTGCCTGCTTCAGCGCAAGGGCGTACTCACGCAGCGAATTGAGATCGGTCACTTGGATTCCGGTCTGCGTAAGAGAATCGGTGTAGACGCTGCGCGCATACATATCCCAATAACAGGAGGCAGGGACCGCGTAGATATGTCCGTCCACCAGATACATGGATCTGATGTCTTCGGGCAGGGCTTTCCAAGCCGGATTGTCAGCGAGATAATCATCGAGCGCGACAGCTGTTCCGTTTTGAATGGCTCTGACCAGCGTATCGTAACCGCTGACATAAATCAGACCCGCGAAGGCGGATTTTCCGTACAGGGCGCTGTACATCTGTGAATTCACATCGCTGACGCGCTGTCCGTCTTTATACTCATTTGTGAGAATATTGATATTGACACCGTACCGCACGGACATCGCGTCGAGCCATTCCCGTTTCAAGCCGGCAGTATCGGCCTGGCTGTTCGAGAAAAAACTCGGGACGAGCAGATTCAGCGCGTCGGGTACATCGAGGTTTTTCCCGAAGAGTTCGCCGGGCAGCGCGGCGGAAGGGTTTCCGCAGCCGGCCAGCAGCAATGCACCGCAGACAAGCATCGATAATAAGGCCGTAAAAATCTTTTTCATGGTTCCGTTCTCCTTTCGGGGTCCCTTTAATTCTTTTCTGTATTACATGCGTTGGTACAGTTAATATAACATATCTTCCATATCATGTCAATACATGTTTATAAAATATTACCAATATAAATTTACCGGCTTTTATCTGTTTGCACCGGACCCTGGAATATGCTATAATTAAGCGACGGATAAGAACGGTGTGACCTTACGGAAACGGGGGGAGCTTTTTTGAAAGAGGTTATCGGATTTTTAAGGGATTTTAATCTTTGGACGGTATTGATCCGGCTGGCGCTGGCGTTTCTCTGCGGCGGCCTTATCGGCACCGAACGTGAACTCAAAGGCCGTTCCGCGGGTATCCGAACGCATATCCTCGTCTGCCTCGGCGCCGTGATGGCGACCATGACGGGCTTTTTCGCCATGAATACATTTGACCTGTCTTCCGACCCGCTGCGCGTTGCCTCTCAGGTGATCTCCGGCATCGGTTTTTTAGGTGTCGGTACGATTCTGGTCACCGGAAACTCCCATATCAAGGGCTTGACCACCGCGGCGGGCATCTGGACGACCGCCGCGATCGGCGTCGCGCTCGGCGCGGGATTTTACGAAGGCGCTCTGGTCTGCACCGCGCTGGCTTTCTTCGCCATCGGCTTTTTGCAGCGGCTTGAGCGCAGATTCAAAAAGAAAAAAGGCGTTTTATCCGTCTATGTCGAAATCAAAGACGCCGACCGCCTGAACGAGATTCTCGAACGGATGGCGTCGCAGTCCTATAAAATTTCGAATATCGAAGTCCGGCCTGCCAAGAGCGGAATGCCGAACTACCTCGGCATCGAAGCCAAGCTCGTCGCCGGGTGTGATTTAAATAAGCAGCAATGCCTGCACGAACTCTCAAAAATCGAGGGGGTCTCGTTTGCAATCGAAACAGCGTGAAAATAATATCATTGCAAGGGAACGGTCTTGACCGTTCCGGATTATTAAAACACGCGCATAATAAAACAACGCCGGCAAAAGCCGGCGTTTCGGAGATGGTTATCGAACACGGTTCGAAGACCATTCCCTACCCGTTTATCAATCTTTCAAAATCTTTTTCGTACCTTTCCGTGGCTTCGTCGGCCAACGGGAAGGTCGATTTTTTGAGCAGGAAATAGGTTTTCAATTTGGGCTCGGTGCCCGACGGGCGCACAATCACACGGGTGCCGTCCTCGAACAGATAAGAGAGCACATCGGATGATTCCATGTCGGTCGTGCGGGTCTTGCGGGTTCTGAAATCGGTTTCTACGCCCGAAAGATAATCGGTCATACCGACGACTTTTTCACCGCCCGCTTCCTTGAGCGGTTCTGTGCGCAGCCGTTTCATGATGGCCGCCATCGTGTCCATGCCGTCGACACCTTCGAAGACATACGCTTTTTGCTTGCTGCGGTAGCAGCCATACTGCGCATAAAGCTCTGCAAGACGGTCGAGCAGGTCTTTGCCCTGTTTTTTATAAAAAGCCGCCATTTCGCAGACGAACATCGTCGATACGACCGCGTCCTTATCGCGCACATGGGAGCCGATGGTGTAGCCGTAGCTCTCCTCAAAGCCCATCAAAAAACGGTCCGCTTCGCCGCGCGATTCCATCTCGCTTGCGACGCCGCAGATGTATTTGAATCCGGTGAAGACGTTTCGGATTTCAACACCGTAATGCGCGCCGATCGCGTC
>DAOPZJ010000041.1:13645-24446 GCA_035353335.1 Oscillospiraceae bacterium
GGACAGGTCGGGAAATCGCCGTTCGGTTCCGCCTGAGACGGCACCAGTGACGCCGTGACTCCGAGCCGTTCAAAGAGCTTCAAAACGGGCACTTTTCCGGTACCGTTGAGCGGCGTATAGACGACATACAGACCGCTGCCTTTGCAGATACCCGGATGCACCGAATTGGCATACACCCGGTCGAGAAACTTCTCGACCATGGGTTCGCTGAGCATAGTGATATCCGTCCCGCCGGATTTGACTCCGGAGAACGGGTCTACTTGCTCAATATAGGAGAGAACTTTGTCGCTTTCCTCGACCGAGAGCTGGCAGCCGGTTTTGTCATAGGCCTTGTAACCGTTATAAACCGAGGGGTTGTGGCTTGCCGTGATCATCACGCCGCCCGAGCACTTCAGTTCGCGCACGGTATACGACAAAACCGGCGTGGGCTGGAGGGTCTCATACAGGTATACCTTAACGCCGTTGGCCGCAAAAATGCCGGCGGCAAGGCGAGAAAATTCATAGGACTTATGACGCGAGTCAAACGAGATCGCAACCGAGGGGTTTTTATAATTTTCCGCGAGATAGCGCGCAAAACCCTGTGTGGCCTTGCCTACGGTATAAATGTTCATACGTGCGCTGCCTGCGCCGATTACGCCCCGCAACCCGGCTGTACCGAATTGGAGCTCATCGTAAAACCGCTCCTTAATTTCGGACTCATTGCCCTTGATTGCGGCAAGCTCCGCCTTGATCCCGGGATCGGCAGCTCTTTCGCACCAGATTGTATATCGTTCAAAAGCCGTCATATGCTCACGCTCCTCATACGAAATTATATCATTTTCAGCCCGATATTACAAGTCGCGGAGTATAGCGGCCGAAAACGGCGCTTCATTGTTTTCTTGACAATTCTTCGGTCTGTGATATAGTGAAGCCACTTACCGCTTATTTCTCATTTTGCTTTTTAAATGGCTTCACTATACATCAAAAGACAAACCCGTATATTTTTGAAAGGAACGTTGAAATGGAGATGAACATCCCGAAAATCAAAATGCCGCTCGTCAGCCAAGAGAGTTTTCAGCATGCGACGGATGTTTTAAAACGCTGCACGGCGGACCATATCATTGACGGCGTCAACCGCCCGTTTGTCGCTCCGGGCGGCGCTTACGGGTCAACCATGTGGTCTTTGGATGGGGCGCTGGCGGTCGAAGGATATCAGTGGCTGAACCCGGAAATCGGCAAAGACCTTCTATATAATCTAAAGCAGTTATCAACGCCCAACGGCAGAGTCAAACTGTATACGCCCGACAAGTTTGGTCATATCCCGAACGTGCAAGAGGAAATCGGCTCACTGCCCAAATTCTTCGAGGCGCTTTATGACGCCGCCAAAAGAGACGGAACGCCTGAATTCACCGAAGAGGTTTATATCCTGTTTACAAAAAATCTGAACTGGTGGTTTTCGCATAGGCAGGACCCCGAGACCAAGCTGATCACCGCCGTGTTTGAGGAGACCTTTATCCCAAATACGTTCGGCGGCTCGATGGAATACGCCCCGATCGACACCAACATGGAAATCGCCGCGGGCTGTTATTATACCGCATTATTAGCCCAAAGGCAGGGCTTAGCAAAGGAAGCTGCGTTTTATTTCAATAAAAAAGCGGAGATCTTGTCCGCTGTCAATCAATGTTTATGGGATTCCGAACGCAGGGCCTATTACGGCTGGTTCATCGAGAAGAAGAGATTTGACGACCGTCTTATGGCGTCGACATTCTACGGATTGCGCTTTAATAATGCCAACACGGAACAAAAAAGATATCTCTTCGAACTGCTGCTTGACACTGACAGTTTTAATTGGAATACCTATCCTCTGACCTCGGTATCAAAAAAAGATAAAATTTTCACGGTTATCGACGGTGCTTACGCCGGAAACCCCTGCTGGTCGGGAAGCGTCTGGATGCTGATTAATTTCGCGGTCATTCAAGCGCTGAATGAGTCGAATGAGAGAGATTTAGCTGCCGAATTAACTTACAAGACTCTCAATATTTTCAATAACAATTACGCCGAGTTTCTACACCCGTATAACGGTTCGGGGCACGGTGTTTCGGAATACGCCTGGACCGCCTCTTTATTTATCAAACTGATAATAGAAGAGATTTTCGGCATTGATTACAATGCTTTTACTCGCCAAATCACCATCCGTCCCAACCTGCCGGAAGCCTTGAAAAACAGCTGCTTTTCGATTGAAAATTTGTTTTTGCCCAATCAAAAGCGGCTCGACGTCCGGATTGTAAACAGCGCCGTAGCGTATTCTTACAAAGGAAACAATATGGAGATTATTTTATAAATTCCGGTATTCTGCAAAGTTATTTATCTTTATTTAGCCATTTTTCAATCAACTCGACCAGTTTGAACTTTAACACATAGCCGTTCTTTTTCGAGGCAAACTTCCAACCGTTTTGATCGAGATAGGCGTCGAGCTGCGCTTCTTCGTCGGAACTTGCAGAGATGCAGATCGGCGGAAAGGCGATACAGAACCAGTTTTTACCCTTCCCCTTGCCGAGCGTCAGCTGCACCGTCGAATAAGTCCCGGCAGGGAGCATAAATTCGCCGTAATCGGTGGTATCGAAGTACCGGTCGGTGAGTTCTGCGGTCGCTTTATAGACAACACCGTTTTCGCGCAAAATATCGTTCGCCGTATCTTTAAAATCGTCAAGCGCTTTGGCGGCGGCTTCCTTGGCTTCTTCTTTGGTCTTCATTCCGGCGAAAACCTTTTGAAACTGCTCGGTGAGCGCATCGCGTATCTGTAACTTAATCGCCTGGTCGAAATCGTTGTCGGAGTTGGCCACAATGCGCAGCCGCACGGTGTTTTCGCGCACCGTGTCACATTCGTTCGAAAATTCCGCAAAGCCCGAGAGCACGCAGATGAGCAATGCCAGCGCCGCAGCGATCAAAACAAAAGTAAACTTTTTCATAATAAGTACAATCTCCTTCGCAGAGGGCAAAGCCCGCCGCAAGGAGATTGTTGACTGATTTTTATATAATCATACCATTAAAAACGACTTCCTTTGGGGAAGCCGGTTTATTGTCACACCGGGGGACGCGCACCCTACTTAAATACGCACAATCTATTATAATTTTACCATCTCGTAAAACTCGGTTTCATTGATAATTTTTACGCCGAATGCTTGCGCCTTGGTCAGCTTGCTTCCGGCTTCTTCCCCGGCGAGCACAAAATCGGTCTTTGCCGAGACCGATGAGCTGGTCTTTCCGCCCGCGTCCTTGATCATTTGCTCTGCTTGATCTCGCGGAATCGACAGCGTCCCGGTCAATACAAACACCTTGCCCTCAAGCAGACCGCCGACCTTCTTTTCGGTCAGACAGGCCATATTGATTCCCGCAGCTCTCAATTTTTCGATTAATGCAATGTTGATATCATTTAAGAAAAACCCCTTGATGCTCTCCGCAGTGATCCCGCCGATGCCCTCGACCCGCGCAATCTCCTCGACTTCGGCGTTTTTCAATGCGTCCAACGTCCCGAAATGCAAAGCCAAATCCTGCGCCGCGGTCTCGCCGACATGCCGGATGCCGAGCCCCGAAATCAGTCGCCACAAATCATTTTTCTTGCTCTTTTCAAGTGCGCCGAGCAGGTTCTGCGCCGACTTCTCGCCCTTTTTGTCGAGCGCGGCGATATCCTCTTTTTTTAAGCTGTATAAATCGGCGATATCTTTCACCAATCCCTTGTCAAGCAGCGCTTTCAGCACCGCAGGGCCGAGTCCGTCAATGTCCATCGCCGACTTTTCGGTGAAGTGGATCATCTCGCGGAAGCGTTTTGCCGGGCAGTCGGGATTTTTACAGCGAATCGCGGGGCCGTCCTCATCTTTGATGACCTTGCTGCCGCATGACGGACAATCGTTCGGAATCCGATAGGTCTCGTTCCCGCCCTTTTGTGTTACGTTGATCAACTCGGGGATGATGTCACCCGCCTTGCGCACTTCGATCATATCGCCGACCGCGACGCCCTTTTCGTCGATGAAATCCTGATTATGCAGTACCGCGCGCCCGACCGAAGTCCCGGCGAGCGTAACCGGTTCAAACACCGCCGTCGGGGTCAGCACGCCCGTACGCCCGACTTCAATGGAAATTTCGAGCAGTTTTGTCCGCTTGATCTCGGGGGGATATTTATAGGCGGCAGCCCAGCGTGGGAATTTCGAGGTACTGCCCAGTTTTGCGCGGTCGATTAAATTGTCGAGCTTGATGACCGCGCCGTCGATATCGAACTGCAGTTCATGGCGGGTTTTATTGATCTCGTCCACCCGCTCGATGATTTTCTCAAAATCGGAAGTCAGGACATATTTTGAAGCCGGAAAGCCGAGCTTTTCCAGATAATCCAGCGATTCGCTGTGCCTTGAAATTTCTTTTCCGCGAATCTGCTGAATGTTAAACACAATCACCGCAAGATGCCGCGATCTGGTGATCTCGCTGTCTTTTTGCCGCAGTGAACCGGCGGCGGCGTTGCGCGGGTTTTTAAACGGAACTTCACCGTTATCATTCTGCGCCTCAACCAGTTTGGCAAAAACGTTTTTCGGCATATAGACCTCGCCGCGCACCTCTAAAAACTCCGGCCCGCCCTTTAGCTTTTTCGGGACTGACTCAATCGTCATCAGGTTTGCGGTCACATCCTCGCCGGTTTTGCCGTCGCCGCGGGTGGAACCACGCACAAAAACGCCGTTTTCATATTCGAGCGAGACCGAAAGCCCGTCGATTTTGGCTTCGACGACGAATTCGGCATCGGGAAAACTTTCCTTGACCCGGTGTTCGAAATCCCGCAGCTCCTCATAAGAAAACACGTCCTGCAAACTCTCCATCGGCACAATGTGTTCGACGGGCGAAAAAAGCCGGGATGCCTTTCCGCCGACCTTAGAGATCGGTTCCAACTCAAAAGCAAGCTCGGGGAACCGGGCGATGATCTCCCTCAGTTCCCTTGTCTGTTGATCGTATTCAAAATCCGATAACGAGGGGTTGTCCTGATTGTAATACTCCTCGTTGGCCTTTTCGATTTGTTTTCTCAAAGCTTCGGCGCGTGCCTTTGCATCATTCAAAACCAATTCCGCCAATTCCATTGCTCCCATCCGGATTCGCCATAAAATCGTTTATGTTGCTTGAAGTAGTCCCCGATCCGGTGACTTCGGTGAACCCCTGCGGTACCGCGCCGACAATGACGGTTTCGGCGATGCAGAAATCCGCCGTGACCTCGGAAGTCGCCGAATAGCCGGCCATCACAATTGTGACCGTACCGGTGACCGACATCATAATTCTGTGCAGTGTCTGATTGATGCCGGCACTTGTGAATTCGTTGGTGATCGCTGTGGTCACATATCCCACCGGCACCAGCCGAACTTCAATTTTGGGGCCTCTGCCTGTGAAGACGTTGCTTCCGATCAGCGTACCGAGTGCGATATAGAGTTTACCGTCGTCATATTCCGAAAGGCGTTTTTGGATCGCTGTGGTCAAGCCGGCTTTCAGCGTGTTCAGCATCGTCATATTGGTTCTCACGACGCTCAGACCGTTTTCGTTTGTCTGGATATAGATCAGATTTAAATAATCGGTATTATCCGCGGCCAAAACCTCGGTGACGCAGGAGTTGATGGCGAGAGTGCTGTATTCTTTGGCCTTGGTCTGGGCTAATTGGATTACGACGCTTCTCAGGCGTTTGTCGGCTGTTCTTATTATGGCAAATATACACCCGATAATTAACAGCCAAAGAATAATCGTTCTTGCGACGGCGCCGCGACGCCTTCTCCGCTTTCTGTCCATAATCTATACCGCCCCCGGTGAATTATATGCGTTATTCGGGCGGATGTGACGAAAACCGGGCAGGCAAAATGCCCGCCCGTATGTTTTCAGTTTATCTTATTCGGCCTTTTCCGGAGTGTCCACGGCCTTTTTCTTTGTCGTACGTTTGGGTTTCGGCGTTTCATCCACCGCTGCTGAATCGACAGCCGGTTCGGCGGTCACTGCAGGGGTCAACTCAGCCGATGTTTCGTTTGCCGCCGCCGGTACAGCGGGAGTTGTTGTAGCCACGGTCTGCGCGTTCGCCTCATCCTTCTCCTCCGGAAGCAGCGCGCGAATCGACAGGCTGACCTTCTTGGAATCCGTGTTGATATCGATGATTTTGGCGTCAACTTCTTCGCCCCTCTTGAGTACATCGGAGGGTTTAACAATTACGCGGTTGGCAATGTTGGAGATGTGAATCAGACCCTCAATACCCGGAACAACCGTCGCGAATGCGCCGTAGGTAACCAAGCTGGTGATTGTGACCTTTGCGGTATCGCCGACTTTATACTGCGCCAATAACTTATTGAACGGATCGTCCTCGGAGAATTTCGCAGTCAGCGAAATGCGTTTCTTCTCGGGATCAAGTTCTTTGATCATGACCTTGAGATCCTGACCGACCGTCACGACATCTTCGACGTTCTTGAAACGGTTCCAACTGAGTTCGGTACGGTGTACAAGTCCGTCCGGGCCGTTCAGGTTGACAAACACGCCGAACTGCGCAACCGAGCGCACCTTGCCGACGATGACGTCGCCGACTTTGGCGGTCTCCCAGAACTTCTCGGTCAGTTCCTTGCGGTTGCTGGTCGATGCTTTGCGAATCGAGCCGACCGCGCGTTTTCTTCTGCCGCGTTCGTCGATATCGATAATGATGAACTTGACGGTCTTTTTGAGCAGATCGTCGAGATTGCCCTCTCTGGGAATTCCCGTGTGGGATGCCGGAATAAACACACGAACGCCCTCGTATGTAACGATCACGCCGCCGCCGACATTCTCGACCACCGTACCCTCGAGCACGGCACCGCTGTCTTTGGCTTCGAGAATCTTAACCCAGTTCTCATTGGCGTCGACGCGTTTTTTGGACATCATCACGGTGCCATCGACGTCATTTGTCTTCAGCACCATCAGTGTGAGTTCGTCCCCCACCTTGACGAGATCGGAGGTCTTGGCATTGGGATCGTTGGTGAGTTCGTCGAGCGGGATATAGCCGGCATGTTTGCGGCCGATATCGACGGCGACCTCGCCCGGATAAACAGCGGTTACGATGCCCTTGATGGTATCCGACTTGGAAAGCCGTTTATACGACTCTTCAAGCTCGGTTTCGAAGTCGAATTCCTCAGATTTGGCTTCTGTTTTGGCCTTCCCGACCTCTTCTTGGCCTTGAAGAATTTCTTTGTTTTCGTCCATCTTATGAACAACCTCCATAATGTTTTTAACCGGAGTCGACGCCCCTGCGGTGATGCCGATTCGGCGGCAGTCCGGTACCCGCGAGATCTCGTCGGGATTTTCGACACGTATAGTTTTCGTGATCGCGTTACAGACCTCAAAGAGCTTTGTGGTATTCGAGCTCTCGCGGTCGCCGATCACAAAAACCAAATCACAAACCGAAGCAACTTCTTTTGCCTCGGCTTGGCGAAGACGGGTCGTACTGCATATTGTATCAAATATTTTCAAATTTGTATAGTGCTTTTTAAGAATTTCTTCTCCTTTTTTCCATTCAGAGACAGAAAAAGTGGTCTGCGCAACGCACCAAATTGTTTTTTCGACAAAATTCGAGTTTTTAGAAATCAACCCCTCCAATTCGCTCAGCGCCCCGAACGTATGGGCCTCACAGGCAGTGTGTCCCAAAATTCCGATGACTTCCGGATGGCTCGCATCCCCTGCCACAAGAAGAATATCCTCTTTCGGAATCCCGGAAACAAGTTTATGAATTCTGGCGACGCAGGGACAGGTGGCGTCGTAAAACTCCAGCCCCAGCGTTGTCAACTGTTCGACCGTCGCCTCGGGGACTCCGTGGCTCCGGATTAAAACACATTCGCCGGGCTGGGCCTCTGACGGGTCATCGATAACCCGGACACCCTTCTCCGTGAGCTCTTTCATAAACCGTTTATTGTGCAATAACGGCCCGAGTGTGCAGACCTTTTTGCCTTTTGCAAGAAGGCCGTCGAGCATATCGACGGCACGGTTGACGCCGAAGCAAGCCCCGGCATTTTTACAGACGATGATCTCCATATGCCCTCTGTTCTATCTGGTTTCGCGCTCTTTTAACGCGGCGATGGCGGCCATAATCGCGTCCGCGCATGCCTGAAACCTCTGTTTCCCGGTGCCGGCGTCGAGCTGTTCTGCGGGAATCGGTTTACCGATTGTGATAATTGTCGGTTTGAACAGTCCGGCGCGTTTCGGATAATCGAGCAAAACCGGAACAACCGGCGCGCCGGCCCGCAGCACGATCATGCCGACACCCGCTTTCCCCTGCTGTATCTGATAGGTCTTTTTGCTTCGTGTCCCTTCGGGAAAGATTCCGATCGCCCGCCCTTTTTCAAGCAGATTGGCGATCGTGCGGAAAACGCCGACTTCGGGCTTTTCCCGGTCGATCGGCAGCGCGCCGAGTTTTCGGATTAAAAATCCCAGTACCGGCTTTGTGAACAACGAGGATTTTGCGATATAATTGATCGGCCTCGGGCTTGCGAATGCCGCCACGACCGGGTCGAGATAACTCAGATGATTGAAGCAGATCACGACCTGCCCGTCAACAGGGATATTTTCCACGCCTGTCGCTTTTACCCGAAAAAGCCGAAATGCCAGCTTTCTGAGATTCTTTTGAATGCTTGCCTGCCAGGTGACTGAGTAGAGTTCCCGTTCTGCTTTTTTCACCGCATGCTTGCGGAGCCGTTTTTCCTCGGCGAGTTTTCGGTTTACGATGCGCATCAGCAGTTCAAACGATTGCTGCAAATTTAAAAGAGTTGTATCTGCCGTGATGCTGTCAGGCGCGGGCTTTAAAGGCGCGACCGCCCGGCTGCTGTCGTCTTTATCGCGCTTCTTCAGATCGGCAAGGACTTCCCCGTAACTGACCGGCTTGCCCTTTTCGAGCAGTTCATGATACCGCCGTTTCGCGCGGACTTCCGACGACGCCGTGAGAAAAATCTTAATTTTTGCATCAGGCAGAACCACCGTGCCGATATCGCGCCCGTCCATCACGACGCTGTTTTTTGCCGCGACGCCGCGCTGGAATTCCATTAAAAAATCTCGTACTTCCGGAATCGCCGAGACCGCCGAGGCTGCCATCGAAATCAGCGGCGTCCGGATGTTGTCGCCGACCGGGTCGCCGTCGAGCAAGATCACCTGTTTCCCGTCGTCGAGCTTCATCTTGATATCGATGCTTTTGAGCGAATCGATCACCGCATCCGAATCGTCATATCCTCCGGTTACCCGGACAGCATGCAGCCCGACCGTGCGGTATAACGCACCGGTATCGATATAGATATACTCCAGTTCTTCAGCCAGCCGTCTGGCAAGAGTGCTTTTCCCTGCGCCCGATGGGCCGTCTATGGCAATAGACGTCGTTGACATTCACTCACTTCCCCGAAAATTGTTTTACGATTGCCTGCGCCGCCGTTACCGCCGTACTGAATGCAATCTGCAGATTGTATCCGCCCGTGTAGGCATCCAAGTCGAGCACTTCGCCCGCAAACCAGAGGTTCTTCGTCAGTTTGGATTCCATCGTCGCAGGATCGACTTCGCGCACGTCGATACCGCCCGAGGTCACGACCGCTTCGTCGATCGGCCTTGTTCCTGTCACGGTCAGCCGCAGGTCTTTGAGCAGCCGCACCAGATCTTTTCGCTGTTCGGCGGTCACCGCGTTGATCTTGGTTTCGCCCGGAATGCCCGAAAGCCTGACCATCGGCATAATCAGTTTTGACGGTAACAGCGCGGATAACGAATTTTTATAGTCCCGGTTCGGTTCTTCGGAAAAATCCCTTAAAATTCGCGCATCAAGCCGTTCTTCGTCGAGCGCCGGCTTCAAATCGAGCGAGATTTTCACCTTTCCCGCTTCCATCAATTCCTGCGCCCCGCCCGCTTTTATCACAACTTCATCGCCCAAATGCGCGCTCGCCGATAAAATCAACGGCCCGCTGACGCCGAAATGGGTGAATAACAATTCCCCTTGTTCCTCGTAAACCGGCTTTTTCACACCTTCAACGAGAAACTTCAATCCGGTGTTTTTTAGTGACAGCCCCTGCAAATCACGGCACAAATCTTCTGCGCATAAAAGCGGTACCAATGAAGCCCGCAGCGGAGTCACGGTGTGCCCGAGCGCCTTCGCAAAATCATATCCGTCACCCGTGGAACCGGTTTTCGGATAACTCATCCCGCCGGTCGCGATTAAAACACTATCGGCAGTAAAATCGCCGTTTTCCGTTCTGATTAAAAACCATTCTCCGCGCTTTTCAATCGCCTTCACCCTTGCTTGGATATGCTTTCCGTGTGCGAGTGCGTATTGTTCGAGGGCATTCGCCACGGTGTGGGCGTTATCATCTAAGGGAAAAACTCTGCCGCCCCGTTCAATTTTGAGTTTGACGCCGAGATTATTACCAAAAAAAGCGATGCAGTCGTTTGGGGAAAACCGGTTCGCCGCGCCGAATAAAAACTTTTTATTGGTGACGACTTTATCGATGAACTGGCGCACGTCGCAGGCGTTGGTGAGGTTGCAGCGGCCTTTTCCTGTGATGCGCAGCTTTGCGCCGAGCCGGGCGTTTTGTTCAAACAGCAGCGTCTCAATCCCGGCTGCGCCGAGCTGTCCGGCTGCCATCATCCCCCCGGCACCCCCGCCGATCACCGCACAAACCGCCAAACGTTCGCCCCCAAATCGTAATATGGTTTATTATAGCATATGTTTTTCATTCTAACAATAAAGAGCCTTAAAACAGGCGGTTCTTGGTGTAAGATTACAATTGATGTGTTACAAAGTAAGGGAAGGAAAAAGGTAGCGAAC
>DAOPZJ010000042.1 GCA_035353335.1 Oscillospiraceae bacterium
TTTTTTTTTTCAAGCAGAAGACGGCATACGAGATCGACTCCTTCAGCTTGGTCAGCGCGATTTTGGTTTCGGCGGCCGTTTCACCCAGCAGCGAGGCAATTTCCTGAACGATTCGCATCTGCTTGTCCACAACCCGGTCGGCCGTTTCAACCGTCTGTTGGCTGAGCGCTTCTTTGCTCCTGCGTTCGTTCTCCTCGTCGGTGACATCCCGGAAAATTGAAATTAAATTTCCGGATTTTTTGTCGGGTACGATGGTGAGTTCCAGATAACGGTCGAACTCGGCGTAGTAATCGCGTTTGTTGACAACGTGTTTGCCTTTATTAAGTGTATCAATAAATACCGACGGATCCATCACGCGAATCACGGGACCGCCGAGCACATCGGAGCGGGTATTGATATTCAGCATCCTCATGGCCGCGGGATTGATCTGCTGGATTTCGCAGGCCTCGTTGACGACCATGATGCCGTTGGGGGTATTGTCGAGAATGTTGTTGGAAAACCGCTCAGATTTCTCCATCAGATAAGGCAGGCACATGTTGATTTCGGCCTTGCCCTGATAGACGGCGATCGCTTTATCGCGGCAGGTGTCATAGCCGCAGGTGCCGCAGTTGAGTTCGTCGTCTGGTGAAAGTTTCCCCATCTTTTTCAGGATTTCATTGATTTCGGCCTCACTCGGGCAGAGCTTTTTCACCTCAATGCAGGCGTGTTCTTCCGACAGCAGACAGCTTTCCGGCTGTTCGACGTCAAAGTCCTCTGTGCCTGCATATTTTGTGATTGCCTGATAGTGACGCAGCGGGGAATTGCGGTATTTTTCCATGATCGGGCCGCCGATGCAGCTTCCGATGCAGGAAGACATCTCAATAAAACAATGATGAATACTGCCGGCGGCGATGTCATTCAAGACGCTCTTGCAGTTTTCAATGCCGTCGATGCTGAGATAGGTATAAGCGGAGTTCTTTTTCAGCAGTGTCTTTAAGATGCCGCCTGTGGTCGGGAATAACCGCGCCAAACCTTTGCCGTCCCGGTCATCCCCGCGTTCCAGTTCAATTTCCGCCTTTTCCAACATGAACGTGAGTTCATCGAAGGTGAGTGCGGCGTCGACGGAGCTGAGGGCAGCTTCATCCTTTTTGGAAAGGCAGGGGCCGATAAATACGGTCTTGGCATTCGGATACCGACGCTTGATGTCGGCGCAGTGTGCCTGCATCGGCGTCACGACGGGCGCCAGAGTTCCTGCGAGCTGCGGATAATACTTTTCTACGAGCAGGTTGATTGTGTGGCAGCAGGAAGTGATGATGATATCCCGTTCACCCGAGAGCGCCAGTTTCTCATATTCGCGCTTGACCATCGTCGCGCCGATTGCGGTTTCCTCAGCATCGAAGAAACCGAGCTTCTTCAGTGCTTTTTGCAGTGCCGAAATCCCGCAGCCTTCGTAATAGGCGGCGAAGGAGGGTGCGATACTGGCAATCACCGGAGCGTCCTCTTTTAAAAGCACGCCCACAATCTCGGTTTCGTCGGCCACCTTTTTGGCGTTTTGCGGGCAGACGACATAACAACGGCCGCACAAAATGCACTCATCGGCGATGACGTTGGCCTGATTGCCCGAAAATCGGATCGATTTGACCGGACAATTACGGATGCATTTATAGCAGTTTTTGCAGTTTGATTTTTGAAATTTCAAAAATTCGGTCATGATTTATTCAGCTTCAATCTTTTCATAACTTCCTGTTCGAAAAATGCTTTTGTTGTCTCAGGGGAGACCGAAAAGCTCTCTTCGTCGATCGTGACGTTGACGCCGCTTTGGCATTTGCCCATGCAGAAAGTGCCCGCAAGATCAATCTGGTCTTTGAGATTGTTTTCCGCAATCAAATATTGAAGTTGTTCCACCACCTGGCGGGAACCTTTGATATGGCAGGAACTGCCGATGCAAACGGTGATTTTCATGATTACAGCCTCCGTTTTATTATTCATAATCCACGACGTTGACCCACCGCAGCAGGAATTCGCGCTCCTGCGGTCTGCCCTTGACCGACTGCGACGCGGCCACGATCGGCATCCACTTCTGCACATATTGCCGAGCAGTATCGGTCTTTTTGCAAAACAGATTCAGATATTTCTCGGCGCCGTCGATGTCTCCAGCCAGCCAAAACAACAGATAAGTGCGAGCAGCATCGGCGGATGCGTTGCCCTGTGTGACGTGTGACCAGTCGAGAATATAATGCGCGCCGTCGGGTTTGATGATGATGTTGGACGGATTAAAATCCCCGTGGCAGATTTTTTTATGCGTCGGCATTGCGTCCAGACGAGTGTGCAGTTCATAGCGGGTGGTGGCGTCCAAGGTGCTTTCGCTGATTTTTCGATTCATTTTGTCCTTGAGTTTATTGAGCAGAGGGGCCTCGTGGGAGAAGATCTCCGTCTGGATGTCGATGAACAGATCCAAATAGCGGTCGAAATCCTTCGGGTTTTCGTCCATCTGCTGCTGGAGCGTCTTGCCCTCGATAAATTCGGAGCGGATCGCCCATTTGCCGTCGAGTTTCATAACCTCGATGATTTTCGGCACATTCAAACCCGTCTCCTCGATGCGCGCCTGATTCAGTGCTTCGTTGAGAATGTCGGATTTCGAATAGTCCGCATCGAATACCTTGAGCACGGTTTCGCCGTCCCGGTAGACGGTTTTTCCCGTCCTGACGGCGATGATTTTGTCGGCGTTGATACTCATCCCATGTTCCTCCTTATATTAATTAAATTGTTCAGATATCTTTATGTTCACCGTAAAAGGCGTTCAAATACATCTGCTTGATCTCGCTCATCAGCGGGTAACGCGGGTTGGCCGAGGTGCACTGGTCGTCAAAGGCCTGCTCGGTCATTGCATCAAGCCGCGCCAAAAAGTCATCTTCGTTCGCAACGTAATCTTTGATCGTCGGTTTGATGCCGATATAGGCTTTCAATTCGTCGATCTTTGCGATCAGTCCGTTCAGCTTGTCGGTATCGGTCTTACCCTTAATACCCAGGTAATCGGCGATTTTGGCATAGCGTGCGAGGGTGTGCGGGTGATCATACTGCGAAAACGTGCCCATTTTAACCGGGACATCGACCGCGTTATAACGCAACACTTCGTCCATCATCAGCGCGTTTGCGACGCCGTGCGGGATGTGGTGGAATGAACCCAGCTTGTGGGCCATCGAGTGCATCACGCCCAAGAAGGCGTTGGCGAATGCCATACCGGCCATGGTTGCGGCATTGGCCATTTTCTCGCGTGCCACAGGGTCGGGTGTGCCGGAGCAGGCGCTGTCATAAGCACGCGGCAGGTATTCGAAAATCATCTCAAGCGCTTTGAGCGCGAGCCCGTCGGTGAAATCGGTCGCCAGCATGGAGGCAAAGGCCTCGAGCGCATGCGATACCGCGTCGATGCCGGAGGCGCTGGTCAGACCGCGCGGTGCGTTCATCATCATGTCCGCGTCGACAATTGCCATTTTGGGCATCAGCTCATAATCGGCAAGCGGATATTTGACGCCGGTCTTTTCGTCGGTGATCACGGCAAACGGCGTGACCTCGGAGCCGGTACCCGCAGAGGTCGGAACCGCGATAAAATAGGCTTTTTCACCCATTCTCGGGAAGGTATAAACCCGCTTGCGGATGTCCATAAAGCGCATGGCCATGTCCATAAAGTCTGCCTCGGGATGTTCATACAGCACCCACATGATCTTGGCTGCGTCCATCGCCGAACCGCCGCCAACCGCGATGATCACATCGGGTGAAAAGGCGGTCATCAGCGCCGCGCCCTCTTTGGCGCAAGCCAGTGTCGGATCGGGTTCGACATGGGAAAACGTCGTGTGCATCAGGCCCATCTCGTCGAGTTTTTTCTCGATGGGTTTGGTGTAACCGTTGGAATATAAGAAACTGTCGGTGACAATAAAGGCCTTTTTCTTGTGTAGGACATTGCCGAGTTCGTCGAGTGCGACGGGCAGGCAGCCTTTTTTGATATAGACCTTTTCAGGTGTACGGAACCAGAGCATATTCTCTCTCCTCTCGGCGACGGTTTTGATGTTGAGCAGATGTTTGACGCCCACGTTTTCCGAGACGGAGTTGCCGCCCCAGCTTCCGCAGCCCAGCGTCAGCGACGGTGCGAGTTTGAAATTGTACAAGTCGCCGATACCGCCTTGCGCCGACGGAGTGTTGACGAGAATGCGACAGGTTTTCATGCGTTCGGAAAAACGCGCGAGTTTTTCGGTTTCGGTCAAGGCATTCAGATAAATCGAAGCAGTGTGTCCGTAGCCGCCGTCCGCAATTAGGTGATCGGCTTTGTCAAACGCATCGTCGATATTCTTGGCGCGGTACATGGCCAGCACGGGGGACAGCTTTTCGTGTGCGAATTCTTCGGATAAGTCCACACTCTCGACTTCACCGATTAAAATCTTGGTCTTTTCGGGCACTTCGACATTCGCCAGAGCAGCAATTTTATAAGCGGTCTGACCAACGATTTTCGCATTGAGTGCACCGTTGATCAAAATGACCTTGCGGACTTTTTCGGTCTCTTCTTTGTTCAGAAAATAGCAACCGCGGTCGGCAAATTCCTTTTTGACCTGTGTATAGACTTTATCGAGGACGATGACCGATTGCTCGGAAGCGCAGATCATACCGTTGTCGAAGGTCTTGGAATGAATAATCGAGTTTACAGCCAGCACGAGATCGCCGGTATCGTCGATAACGGCGGGCGTGTTGCCCGGGCCGACGCCGAGTGCGGGTTTGCCCGAAGAATAGGCGGCTTTGACCATGCCGGGGCCGCCGGTTGCGAGGATAATATCGGCCTCTTTCATCACGAGGTTGGTCATGTCCAAACTCGGTGCGTCAATCCATGCGATGATGTTTTCGGGCGCTCCGGCTTCCACGGCTGCTTCAAGGACAATGCGGGCCGCTTCAATGGTGGACTTTTTAGCTCTCGGGTGTGGGCTGAAAATGATCCCGTTGCGGGTTTTCAAAGCGATCAGTGCCTTGAAGATCGCGGTGGAAGTCGGATTTGTCGTCGGGATGACCGCGGCGATGACACCGATCGGCTCGGCGATTTTTTTCATGCCGAAAGCGGCGTCCTCTTCAATGACACCGCAGGTTTTTGTGTTTTTATAAGCGTTGTAGATATATTCGGACGCGTAATTATTCTTGATGACTTTGTCTTCTGCGATGCCCATCCCAGTTTCTTCAACAGCCAGCTTTGCCAGCGGAATGCGCGCCTTGTTTGCCGCCAAAGCCGCAGCGAGAAAAATCCGGTCGACCTGTTCTTGAGAATAAAGTGCAAAGCGTTTTTGTGCCGCACGCACTTCAGCCAGACGCTGTTCCAGTTTCTCTACGCTGTCGATGATCGGATAAGTGATTGCCTTCATACGAACCCCTCCTGATGTTTATGGCTTAATCATAACATCGGGAATCGGGTTTGTGAAATGCTTAAGTTGAATATCGATATAACAATATCGATATGACAATATCTAATAAAACTAAAACAAAGATCGTTTAATTTTTGTCAATTCATCTAAAAAGGCCTTGTCGATGGGGGAGAGGCGATAGTCCTGCTTGTAAATCAAAACATCGCGGTATTTCCGGTCGTTTTCGGCGCAGGTGCGCTGCACAAGCAAATAGCGTTCAAGCATACGCTTCGGAACAGGGGAGCCCCATATGTAAGTATCGGAGACTTCTGAAAGCAAATCCATCTGGCTGCCGCGCTCGAACAGATAGATATGTTTATCGGCCTTGCCGTCGGCCGCGCCGATTGCTTCGTTTTTGCGGACGGTGCTCATCGACAGCGACGGCACATAGGGGTCAGCGTGCCCCAGTTCGACAAACGGGGTCAGGTCGCGGATCGAAAGTTCATTCTTTTCGGCAAGCGGATGCTTCGCTGACATTAAAAGCACCGGGGTGAACTCATAAATGACTTCAAAGGCGAGTTCCTTTTCCCGAAACATCTCTTTATAATTCTTTTCATAAATCGACTGATACCGTACGATGCCGAGTTTATAATCCGCGTTCAGCATATTGCTGATGGCGCGCTGGGCGCTCGTCTCGCGGAAAGTCAACTCTGCGCTCGAAGTCCTGTCCAGCTTTTTAATAAACTCGGTAAAAGCGCAACAGATATAACTGGCTCTCGGAACCGAGATGGAAAACTGCCGCGCGGGTTTATCGCCTTTTTGGTACATGGATTCGATCTCGTCCACCTGTGTGAGTACTTTTCTCGCATACCCTAAAAACTCGTCGCCCTCCGGCGTCGGGTAGATGCCTTTCGGCGTGCGCTTAAACAGGGTGACGCCGAGAGTATCCTCGAGTTCTCGGATCGCCCGGCTCAAGTTCGGTTGGGAGGTATAAAGCCGCTCGGCGGCTTTGGTCATGGAGTTGGTCTCGGCGATTTCGACGGCATATTTCAAATGCAGCAGGTTCATTCGCAGTCCTCCGGATAATCCTCCCGCAGATGCTTGGAGAGGATTGCGAGCGACGAAGCTAGATTTTCGTTTTCGATCAATACATTATCGGGAACTCGAAGAATGGTGGGCGCAAAATTCCAAATTGCTTTAATCCCACAAGCAATCAGGCGGTCACAAATCTCTTGCGCTACCTTTACAGGTGTGGTGATGATGCCCAGTTTGATATTTTTGTTTTGACAAACGACCTCAACATCCTGAAGCGGGAGTACGGGTTTTCCGTTGATTATCGTTCCTACCACAGCTTCACACAGATCAAAAGCTGCGATGATATCTAAACCGTAATCCGAGAAGCCGTGATAAGAAAGAAGCGCTTTTCCGAGATTGCCTGCGCCGACTAAAATGGTTTTGGTCTCGCTGCCGTACCCCAGACATTGCTCAATCTGTCCGATGAGCTGTTCCACGTCGTATCCGGTTTTGGGCCGTCCGGAACCGCTCACGGCACCCAGGTCTTTGCGCACCTGGACCTCGTTGAGCCCGAACGCTGCGGCAATGGTAACGGAGGAGATATTCTTTCGGTCGCCTTTGATTGAGTTTAAATAATGCAGATAAACCGGCAATCTTCTTAAGGTAGTGACGGATATCTCCTTTTCGGTCACAAAAATCACTCCAATCTGTATACTGTTTACTATAACATGTTTTCAATTTTAGTCAATACGTTATATATCGATATCTCATTATCTGTTTGACTTCTTACAGGGATTTACAATCCTGCAGCCGAGTGATACAATGATATCGCCATCAGGAAGGTGAGTATATCATGCGATTTATTGTTTTATTGGCGAAAGCGATGATGAGAGCCATGGCCTCAATCCCGATTCTCGCAGTTCTCTATATCCTGTTTTATTTTTTATTCACAGGTGTAAGCGCAGTCGGTGCACAGGTATGGGCGTTCATCGGATTTTCGCTCTCTGCTGCTGCGGTGTGCATCGGTGTGATTTATTCAATTTGGGCGTTCGTCGTTCCGTTTAAAAGAGCGGTATATTCTCTGAAGAAGAAAATTCATCTTTTTTATTTCGGAGATACAGCGAAGTTTGCTTATGAACGCCTGTTTGAAAAAGCTAACGAGTATATGAAATTATGGCGCACTGCTTCGGGAAGGGTAAATTTAATCACCATACTTTTGCTGCCGACACGAATTTTCTCGGGCATTTCTCTTTATGTATTCGGTACGTTATTTTTATCAATTTTTATTCTGTTAACTTTACCGATGATATCGCTGGCGTCGGTAAAACAAACCGATCAATCAAGAGAATAATATTCATCTGGTTTTATTGTATATTACACTGTTAAATTTTATTGACTGTGGGTATATAGTTATAAGCTTGACAGAAAAGCTAATTATGGTAAAATAGTGATAATAAAAGCAAAGGATTTGAGCAGATGAAGTTTTCCGAAATGCAGTATGTCCGGCCCAACCCCGAAAAAGTCGGTGCAATATATGAAAAACTGATCGCGCAGGTCAAAAATGCCGAAATCGCGCAAGATGTGTTCGACGCAATTATGGAACACGAAAAAGTTCTGATGGATTTTTCGACTGCGCAGGCGTTGGTGAATGTCCGCCACTCCATCGACACCGAAGATAAATTTTATGATGAGGAAAACGACTTTTTGGATCAGGCGGGGCCGTTGTTTGAAGAGAAAATGCAGCCGTTTATTAAGGCACTGCTCGACAGCAAATTCCGCCCCGACTGTGAAAAACGATTCGGCAAGCTGCTGTTTATCAATGCCGAACTCTCGGTCAAGTGCTTTTCTCCGGCCATCATTGACCTGCTGCAGGAAGAAAACAAACTCGTCAGCGAATACGACAAGCTCATTGCGAGCGCCAAGATCGATTTCGACGGCAAGACGTTGAATTTGGCGCAATTGGGACCGTATAAAGAAAACGCCGACCGCGCTGTACGCAAAGCCGCTTACGAAGCCGACGGAAACTTCTTTATGTCCCACGAAAAAGAGTTTGACGAAATTTACGATAAACTCGTCAAAGTGCGCACCGAGATCGGCAAGAAGCTCGGTTACAAAAATTTTATTCCGGTCGGTTATATGCGCATGCAGCGCAACTGCTACACACCCGAAATGGTCACTCGGTTTCGCAAACAGGTACTCGACGATCTGGTTCCGGTCGCAAACCGCCTGCGCGAAATGCAGGCAAAGCGCATCGGACTTGACAAACTGTCGCTGTATGATCTGCTTTATACGTTCAAAGAGGGCAACCCAAAACCCGACGGCACCGCTGATGAACTGGTCGCCGAGGCCGTGAAAATGTATCACGAGATGTCGGAGCGCACCGGCGTTTTCATCGATTTCATGATCGATAACGGCTTGATGGATCTGGTGACCAAGCCTAAAAAATGCGGAGGCGGCTTCTGCACTTTCTTTGCAAATTACAAATCCCCGTTCATCTTCGCCAATTTCAACGACACACAGGGTGATGTCGGCACGCTGACCCATGAAGCGGGACACGCCTACGCGTTTTACGTCGCCGGAGACGACGAGATTTACGAGACCGCCGGGCCTTCGCTCGATGCCTGCGAAATCCACTCGATGTCGATGGAGTTTTTCGCGTGGCCGTGGCTCGAGAAGTTTTACGGAAAAGACGCCGAACGTGCGCGGCTCGCGCACCTCGAGGACGCGGTCACATTCATCCCCTACGGCACAATGGTTGACCACTTTCAGCACATCATGTACGAAAACCCGAACCTGACCCCGGCGCAGCGCCACAAGGAATGGATGAAGCTCGAAAAGCAGTATCGCCCCTATATCGATTTTGAGACTGTGCCGTGTTATTCGCAGGGCAGGGGTTGGCAGCGCCAGTCGCACATCTATGAAGTCGCGTTTTATTATATCGATTACTGCCTGGCGCAGAGCGTCGCATTGGCATTCTGGGCACAGAGCCGTAAAGACCGCAAAAACGCCTGGGAGCGTTACAACAAGCTCGTCGACTGCACCGGCAAAAAGACCTTCACCGAACTCTGCAAGGTCGCCGATATGACGGACCCGTTCACCGACGGCTGTTTAAAACAAGTCGCCGCCACGGCGTTCGAGTATCTGAACCAGTTATCTGAATAGTTAACAGTCAGCAATGAAAATTGAGCAGTGACAACGCTATTTGTTGTCACTGCTCACTTTAAACTGTGGTTGATAAATATTTACACCTTGTCGCTTTTCATCTTTTTGCTGAAGACGAAAATCGCAATTCCCAAGACTACCGCCGCGTAGCCGATCACCCACCACAAGTCGGGCATGATGGCCGCGTAATTGCCCGAGAGCGCGCTTCTTCCGGCGTTGACCGCGTGCGCAAAGGGCAGGGCATAGGCGATGGTTTTGAACGCGCCGCCAACAAGATTGAGGTCGAACCAGGTGCCGGACAGCCATGCGCTGAGGTTGGTGAGCAGTGCGCCGCAGATGCCGCCGACTTGCTTGTCGTTGAATACGCTGCCGCACAACAGCCCGATGCCGATGAATAAAACCGCTGTCGGAATCTGCACCGCAATCGAGAGCAGGATGTTTACCGTCACCGTCAAACCGAGCGCGATAGCCACCGCAAAGCAGACGGCGATTTGAGCGAGTGCCATCGGAAAAATCGGGAGTATGTACCCCAAGATGAAGTCCGAGGACGTCATCGGCGAGGTGAACAACCGAAGCAAAAACGAACCCGTGCGGTCTTTGGAGATTAATGTCGCCGAGAACAGCGATACAAACGACAGCCCGAACACTGCGATGCCCGGTGTAAGCTGGTCGATTTCGAACATCGGGATCGGAATATTAGCTTGAATCGTCGAGAGCAGCAGCATGACCGCAACCGGGAAACCGAGGCCGAACGCGAGATTGAGCGGGTCACGCAGCATTTCTTTGCGGTTGCGGGACGCAAACCAAAGCATTCTCATAAAGCCGCTCCTTTCGTGTCGGTTGCCAGTGCGATAAAGGCGTCTTCGAAATTCTTCGCGCCGGTTTTTGCAATCAGTTCTTTGGCGGTTCCGATAGCTTTCAAATGTCCGTCCGCCATAATCCCGATTCGGTCGGAAAGCGCCTCGGCTTCTTCCATGTAGTGGGTCGTCAGAATCATCGTGACCTTACCCTTTAACGCGCTGATGGCTTTCCACAGTTCGCGTCGCGCAAGTACATCCAGCCCGAGCGTCGGTTCGTCTAAAAACAGGATTTTCGGATCGGAGATCAACGCCATCGCAATGCTCAGCCGCCGCTGCATGCCGCCCGATAGAATTTTCGCTTTTTTGTCCGCGACTTCCGCAAGTATAAAGGTCTCGATCATCCGGGCGGCTTTTTCCTTGGCGGCCTTTTTGTCCGCGCCGTAAATCCCCGCGATCAGTTCCAGGTTTTCGCGCACGGTCAGGTTGCGGGCAATCGCAGTCTCCTGTGGGGAGACGTTGGTGTTCTCCTTGACCTTATGCGCGGCTTTGACAATGCTGTCGCCGAGCATTTCGGCATCGCCGGAAGTCGGTCTGCAAAGCCCCGAGAGCATTTTGATGGTCGTGGTTTTGCCCGCACCGTTCACTCCGAGCAGCGCAAACAACTCGCCGTTTTCAATCGATAAGTTGAGATTGTTAACAGCGGTTTTATCTTTAAATTTCTTGGTCAGTCCGGTTGTCTGAATCGCAGCCATCGCTCATTCCTCCGTGATCTCTCGCGCGTTTTTGATCTGTTTTGAGAATTCATGTAATGCGTCGTGTAAAATGTCGCTTTTGACAATCGCGATACCTTGATCTTCGTCTCCGAGCAGCAATAACATATCGCCCGGCTTGATGTGAAAGACATCACGGGCCTCTTTGGGGATGACAATCTGCCCTTTTTCGCCGACCTTGACGGTCCCAAAGACATATTTGCCCTTGGGGGCACCGCTCGGTGTATTTGTTCCATTATCCATTCTAACATCTCCTACAAGTATGAAATGTAGGAATAGTATAACATATATACATTAAATTATCAATACAAAATAATGTAGGGCGGGATGCCCACATCCCGTCGCGTCCCTGTAGGGAAAGGTCTTGACCTTTCCGAGCGAGCGAAAGGTGTTCGCACTAATTTATTGTTTTGATGATATAAAATAAATAACACCATGTCATTGCATCATTTATAACACTTTCACAGGTTGTCCACAACCTGCCAGGTTATAAATTTGCACGGAAATCTGTGTGAATGGGGAAAACCGTGCGACAAGAACGAGAACAGGGATTCCGACCCTTACAACGAGGGTACCCCCTTGTGGTCGCCTTTATGTTCGTTAATTTAACTTGAATATCATCAATGTGACACATCAATGCGGATGCTTTTGGCGGGCGATTCTGCCCTCATCGGACTGCGGTCCGACGGAAAGGTCAAGACCTTTCCCTACAGAGACACGGGCTGTGGTCAGCTCGCCCTATCATATTAAAAAAACGGTATCGTTTTTGCGATACCGTTTTGTTTAAACTTAGTTTACTTTAAAATCTTCTTCAGCCGTTCTACGGCTTCTCTGGTGCGTTCGGCATTGCCGAAGGCGGTCAGGCGGAAAAAGCCCTCACCGTTTTTGCCGAATCCCGCGCCGGGTGTTCCGACCACCTGCGCCTTTTGCAGCAGCAAGTCGAAAAAGTCCCACGACTTCATGTTGTTCGGGCATTTGAGCCAGATATACGGCGAATTCTTGCCGCCGCAGTACCAGATGCCGAGTTCGTCGAGTGCCGCGCCGATCACGGCAGCGTTATTTTTATAATAGGCAATCTGTTCGCGGGTCTGGCGGAAACCGGCGTCGGAGAAGACCGCAGCCGCGCCGCGCTGGATGATATAGCTGGTGCCGTTGTATTTGGTGGTCTGGCGGCGCTGCCAGCGCTTGTTGACCGAAACACCGTCAAAGACGAGCTCGTTCGGTACGATGGTGTAGCCGCAACGGGTGCCGGTGAAGCCGGCTGTTTTGGAAAGCGAGCAGATTTCGAGGGCGCACTTCTTTGCACCCTCGATCTGATAAATCGAGGTCGGCAGAGCGGGGTCATCGACAAACGCCTCATAGGCCGCGTCAAAGATGATCAGTGCCTTTTGTGCCAGCGCATAATCGACCCACGCTTTGAGTGCGTCGAACCCGTAAACCGCACCGGTTGGGTTATTCGGCGAGCAGATGTAGATCACATCGGCTTTGACATTTTTGTCGGGCATCGGCACAAAGCCGTTTTCGTAGTTGGCGTTTGAAAAGATCACCTTATGTCCTGCAATGACGTTGACGTCGAGATAAGCCGGATAGACCGGATCGGGAAGCAAAATCGTGTTGTCGGTGTCGAGCAGATCCATGATGCTGCCGAGGTCGCTCTTTGCGCCGTCGCTGACAAAAATCTCATTGTCCTCGAGCGAGACATTCTTTTTGGCGTAATATTTTTTTAACGCTTCGGTCAAAAAGTCATAGCTGTAGCAGTTGGTCTCGGGGCCGTAGCCGCGAAAGCCCTCGGGCGTGCCCATCTCACGGACGGCTTTGGACATATCGGTAACCACCGCCTCACAGAGGGGCAGGGTGACATCGCCGATTCCGAGCCGGATGACATCCGCTTTCGGGTTGGCCTTTTTATATTCGTTGACTTTTTTGCCGATGGTCGCAAAGAGATAACTTTCTGGGATGTTGTCGAAATTGTTGTTGAGCTTCATGTCGGTCTCCTATGTTTATTGTTTTTAATCTGCTTCCACAGTGCCGTCAAACACTTTTACGGCGGGGCCGGTCATTAAAACGCGTTCGTCGGTATAGTTGATGGTCAGATCGCCGCCGCGCAGATGTACGGTGATATCTTTGCCTTTTTCGCAGATGCCGTTCAACACCGCCGCGACCGCCGCCGCGCAAGCGCCGGTGCCGCAGGCCAGTGTTTCGCCGCTGCCGCGTTCCCAGACCCGCATGGCGATCTCGTTCTTGCCAATCGGTTTGACAAATTCGGTGTTCACGCTGTCGGGGAACAGATGGCAGGTTTCGAAAATCCGGCCCGTATGTTCCAGATCAATCGAGTTGATCTCGTCACGGAACACCACGCAGTGGGGGTTGCCCATGCTGACGCAGGTGATCAGATATTGAATACCGCGAAAAGTCTGGGGGACGGCGATGGCCGTTTCCATCGGAAGTCGTACAGGGATTTTGGCGCATTCCAAAATAGCTTTGCCCATATCGACCGTCGCCCCGACGCAGATGCCGTCTTCAATTTGAAGCTGCAGTGTCTTCACACCGGAGAGAGTATCGATCTTGACGACCGGTTTTTTGGCAATACCGGTGTCGTAGATGTATTTACCTACGCAGCGGATACCGTTGCCGCACATCTTACCCTCGGAGCCGTCGGCGTTGAAAATGCGCATCTTGGCGTCGGCAATGTCGGACGGACAAATCAAAATCACACCGTCCGAGCCGACCGAGAAACTGCGCGGGGACAATTCAATCGCCAGCTTTGAGGGGTTTTCGACCTTTTGTTCAAAGCAGTTGATATAGATATAGTCGTTGCCGATTCCGTGCATTTTTGTAAATTTATAAAGCATCTTTTTCCTTCCTTTCGTGCCGTTCCTCCGTTGTTATATCTTTGTTTTACCAAATTACTTTAGAGGCGATGTCTTTTTGTGCCAATGCGATAAAATCGTCAATCGGCATTGAACCGATATCGCCCTCGCCGCGTTTACGAACCGAGACCGTACCTTCCTCGAGCTCTTTTTCACCCACCACCAGCATATACGGTATCTTTTGCAGCTGTGCCTCACGGATCTTGTAGCCGATTTTCTCGTTGCGGGTGTCGAGTTCGCAGCGCAGTCCGGCGGCGACCAATTTGTCGTTAACTTTTTGTGCGCCGTCGAGTGTCTTGTCGGAAATCGGCAATACTTTCGCCTGTACCGGCGACAGCCATAGCGGGAACGCGCCGGCATACTTTTCGATCAACAGCGCAAGTGTGCGTTCGTAGCAGCCGATTGAGGTGCGGTGGATGATATAGGGGTTTTTCTTGCTGCCGTCGGCGTCGGTATATTCCATGCCAAATTTTACCGCCAGCATCTGATCAACCTGAATGGTAATGAGTGTATCTTCTTTACCGTAGACATTTCTGATTTGGATATCTAATTTCGGTCCGTAGAAAGCGGCTTCGCCGACGCCGATCTTATAAGGAATCTGCAGATGATCGAGGATTTTCTGCATTGTGCTCTGCGCTTCATCCCATTGTTCGGGTGTACCGATATATTTATCGGTATCGGCGGGATCCCACTGTGAGAACCGGTATGAGACGTCTTCATACAAACCGAGTGTCTTGAGCATAAACAAAGCAAGCTCCAGACAACCGCGGAATTCGTCTTCCAACTGATCGGGGCGGCATACCAGATGCCCTTCGGAAATCGTGAACTGGCGGACGCGGATCAGACCGTGCATCTCGCCGCTGGCCTCGTTGCGGAACAATGTCGAGGTCTCGTTATAGCGCAGCGGAAGATCGCGATAGGAACGTGCGCGGTTGAGATAGGCCTGATACTGGAACGGGCATGTCATCGGTCTGAGCGCAAAGACTTCTTTATCTTTTTCCTCGTCGCCCAAAACAAACATTCCGTCGCGGTAGTGATCCCAGTGTCCGGAGAGTTTATATAAATCACTCTTTGCCATGAACGGAGTTTTGGTCAGCTGCCAGCCGCGTCTTGCTTCTTCATCTTCGACAAACCGCTGCAGCAGCTGGAGAATTTTCGCGCCCTTCGGGAGCATGATGGGAAGCCCCTGTCCGATCAGTTCGGAGGTGGTGAACAGCTCCAGTTCGCGCCCGAGCTTGATATGATCGCGCTTTTTGGCTTCTTCGAGCATCGCAAGATATTGCTCGAGGTCGGCGGCTTTTGGGAACGCCGTGCCGTAAATGCGCTGCAGCATCTTGTTTTTTGAGTCGCCGCGCCAGTAAGCGCCTGTCGAAGAAGTCAATTTAAACGCTTTAACCAAACCCGTGGCAAACAGATGACTGCCTGCACAGAGGTCTGTGAAGTCGTCCTGTTTGTATAAGCTGATCTCCTCGCCTTCGGGAAGATCTTCAATCAGTTCAACCTTGTAAGGCTCGTTCTTTTCATGGAAATAGACGATTGCTTTGTCGCGCGGCATTGAAAAACGCTCGAGCTTGTAGTTGGCCTTGACGATTTTCTTCATTTCATCTTCAATCTTTTCGAGAATTTCGGATGTAAATGGGACGTCGATGTCAAAATCATAATAAAATCCGTCTTCGATAGCCGGGCCGATGGCGAGTTTAGCCTGCGGGTACAGGCGTTTGACCGCCTGTGCTAAAATGTGCGAAGCGGTGTGGCGGAAAGTCCATTTGCCGTCCGCATCGTCCCAGGTCAAAATCTGCAACTTACAATCCCGGTCGAGCACATGGGTCAAATCAACCCGTTTGCCGTCGACCAATGCCGCCAGCGCACCGCGCACCAGTTCTTCGGAAACCGACTTTGCCGCGTCGTAAACGGAGAGGGGCGCATCAAATTTGACGACTTTTCCGTCTTTCAGTGTGATGTTCATGTTCATCAATCCTTTCTGAGTTTGAAAGAGTTTATTAAAAAAATAAAAACACCCCACGCAGGTAAATTCCTGCAAGGGGTGAGAGAATTCCCACGGTTCCACCCTTGTTCATCAAACCGAACTGATAAATTCGGGAAGAATTTTTCGGAAGAAAAATTCTTCAGAGGAATTCGTTTAGCGAATTCCTATTGATCCTTCATTGGGGCTTCTTAACGCGAAGAGACGTCCGCGCCTATTCATTGAGTTCGGGCGGAAGCTCGGGAGTGGTCGTACCGTCTTGCGAAAAGCCGCTCGCAGCAAACGCAGCTCTCTCTGATTCGTCGGACAACGGTCACATCTCCGTCGAAGCTGATATCATATAGTATATCACCGGTGAAAGAAAAATGCAATACCGGTTTTCGGATTTTTGGAAATTCTTGTTTTATCAATCATTTAAGATTATTATTGTTCGTCGTTTTGTTATCTTTTAAAAGATCACAGCTTCCCGTCATCGCACAGCCGGAACAACCGCAGCCGCAGGAGGACTTTCCCTTTTTTTGATTCCGTATCATTACGATAATGATCCCGGTAATCGCAGCTGCCAACGCCAAACAAATCAAAACTTTTGCAAGATTATCGATGAACCAGGTAAACATATGACTGCCTCCGTTTCTTCCGATAATTCCGATAATATTATTATATCACAAAAGCGTGTAAATTTCTCTGAAAAAAATCCGGCTTGATTATTTTAATCCAATCGTGTACTATATTCGTGTACAATCATTAGGGTTCGGTATGCAGTAAATGAGAATAACCCTTTTGACTTTATAAGCAGAGAAATATTAAAAACGGAGCATTATGAGATGAACAATATCGTCAAAGTTTTATTCGGCCTTTTGATTCCGTTTGCCGGGACAACGCTCGGCGCGGCCACGGTCTTTTTTATAAAAAAGCAGATGAAGCCGTGGCTGCAGAAAGCGATGCTCGGATTTGCCTCGGGCGTGATGATTGCGGCGTCGGTTTGGTCGCTTTTAATTCCGTCAATCAACATGGCCGGAAAGAGCGGGGGGATTTCCTGGCTTCCGGCTGCTGTCGGATTTTTGCTCGGAATCGGGTTTTTGCTGACGCTGGACTCACTGATTCCGCATCAGCACGTCAATTCGGACGAACCTGAGGGCAGAAGCGTTTCCTGCGTCAAAAAGTCCTCGATGCTGATTTTCGCGGTAACGCTCCACAATATTCCCGAGGGAATGGCCGCCGGTGTCGTGTTTGCAGGATTTTTAAACAAAAACAGTTCCATCACGTTCGCCGGAGCTCTTGCGCTTGCCGTCGGCATAGCGATTCAAAATTTTCCCGAGGGTACAATCGTCTCATTGCCGCTTGTCGGATCCGGAATCACCAGGCGCCGTGCTTTTACTTACGGTTTTTTATCGGGCGTAGTCGAGCCGATCGGCGCAGCGCTGACGATACTGTTAACTTCGCTGATCACACCGATTCTGCCGTATATCCTCGCATTCGCCGCCGGTGCGATGATCTATGTCGTTGTCGAGGAGCTCATCCCGGAGTGCCAAAACGGAGAGCACAGCAACATCGGCACCATCGGCGTCGCGCTCGGTTTTACGCTGATGATGATCCTCGACGTTGCGCTGAGTTAATTATTATTGAAACAATAGATGAAGTTTTGACCATTCAAATTCGTAATGATTCAAAATAGAATGTTTCTTAATACCGGTTTGAGTGAAATCACCGTTAGAGAGGTCGGGCGAATGCTATCGACCGCTTTCCCCTTCGGGGGTGACAGGAGGTTTTTAGAGCGAAGCGGAGAAAACCGACATCAAGAGGGGGCAGAGCCCCCTATAAAAAAATAGCGTTCTGGTAAATACCAAAACACTATTTTTTGGGGTGGATAGTGAGATTCGAACCCACGGCCTCCAGAGCCACAATCTGGCGCTCTAACCAGCTGAGCTATACCCACCACGTTGGCACGCCAAGGGGGACTCGAACCCTCAACCTACTGCTTAGAAGGCAGTTGCTCTATCCTGATGAGCTATTGGCGCATTCATTTTTAAAGGTATATTGGAAAAGAAATATCGCCGCATAAGCGATATTTGGAGCGGGTGATGGGAATCGAACCCACGCAGCCAGCTTGGAGGGCTGGAATTCTACCATTGAATAACACCCGCAAAAACCCCGCTGCCACAAAAATCTCTTGTGACGAGCGGGGTTTATTATAACATTCCGTTGGGTTGATGTCAAGACCGAATTTGCGCTATCCGACCATCTTTACTCGAAAAAGAATTTTAGGGCAAGAGATAAAATGATTTTTTTTAATCAATTGCTTGTGTGAAATTCTTCAAAATATCGTTGATCGAATCACCGCTGTCAAGATGAATGCTGATTGTCGGGCGAAGATTACCGCAGACCTCCAGATCCCACAAATAATAATAGGAAAGTGTACCGTCGGATGAGAGCCCGGATATCATCGCATAATCGGCATCTCCGATTTTAATATATTCTATATCTCTGAATGTAACTTCGGAAGTTTTTGCAGAAAGCCGGTTTTTAATTTGCTCATCGGTAATATTTCCTTCTGTCTCATAAGAATATGTGATGCTTATTCTGTTCTTTTGATCAACGGTTTTATAAAAACAAACATCAGTAAACCCGGTTTTCGAATTTGTGAGATCTTCATCGGTGGGAAGTGAGATGTTAAAGTTTTTGTATACTTCCTCATCTGAGTAAACGCCCCATTTCTCGGGAATGGTGAAAGACAGTTTAAAATAATCGTTTGTATAAACACCATCAGCAACGGTGCCTCTTTTGGGCGAACCGCTATATATACCGGAGGAGCAAGCAAGAATTAAGACTATCAGAAATAAAATCAATGTTAGTACAACGATTTTTTTCAAGATAACACCTACTTTCTTTTATTGCATAATTTTAACATTACCTTCTCTAATTGTAAAGTATTGGGTTTACAAATTTATCTCAAAATTGTAACAGTTTTATCCAACATAAAAACATGTGCAATTTACGGGGGAACAAATAAAATAACCAAACAGCCCAAACCGGAAATCGGTCTGGGCTGCTGATATTTATTGAAAAAATAAGTTTACCCGATCATCTTTGCGACGGTGATTTTGCCCTTCTTGTCGGCTTTGAGCGTGATGATCTCAAACGGCTGGGCGTCGACGGCATACTCCGTGCCCCAGACCGGGAATTTGGCGGTGGTTTTCAAGGGGCGTGGGCTGGCGTTAAACAGACGGATGCGGTAATTCCCGTCGTCCTCGACGCGCACCGTGATCAGCTCCAGTGCGTGATTTTCGATCTCGCACAGAGCTTTCGGACGTTTTCCGGTCACCGGCGGCAGATAGCAAAGCGGAACCGGCGGCTGATGAACCTGAGCGCATTGGAAGTCGATTTCGTCCGAAATTTCTCCGGCGTCTCCGCCGATGAGATAATAGTCGTAAAGACGTTCTCCCATGTCGATGCGCGGGGTCAGGCGGTCGGTCGGTAAAATTTCACGGTTCTCCCAGGGGTGTCCGGAATAAGCCGGAGTGCGAAGTACGCTCATACGGATCTCGCCGTCTTTGCAGTCGGAGCCGTAGGTGCCGGTATTCAACACGCCGAAGGCATCTTTTCCGTCGGAAAGCATGACCCAGCCGTGCGCGACGCGCTCGGTGCCGTCGGCGTTCAGCGTATCGCGTCCGTAAGCCGTTTTGCCGATATAGACGCCATTTTCGATCATCGTCGGAAGAGAGAACTTGAGCATCACGCTGCGGTCCATCGAAAACACGCGCAGATTGATCCGGACGTTTTTGCCTTGCTTGGGCAGATAATACCGCATACACAGCGCAGAGTTTTTATAAGTGAAAACCGATTCGATCACGGTTCTGACTTCGCCGTTTTCAATTACGCGTACGCAGGGAAGCGATTTCGGCGTGACGCCGCAGATCTCAGCGGTGCGCTTTTTGGAAGCGGGTTTGAATTCGCCGATGACGTTTCGGAATTCGGTTTGTTTCATCCCCCACGGGTCAACAGTGTCGGCGATGACCAACAGTTTTGCCGCACCGGGTTTTAAATATTCTTTGCCGTTCACACAGTAGCTGTCCATCAAACCGGTCTCGGTGTTGATCTTGACAGAGAGGGTGCCGTTGTCAAAACTGAAAAGCCCGTTTTCGGCTTGCATCGGCATACGGAAATCACCGAAAACCACTTTGTTCACGATATTAAACCGTGAGACGCTCATCGGGGGAAGCGTTGCGGTAAAAGTAACCTTCTTCGCCCAGTCGAGCGGAAGATTGGAACTCTCTTTTTCGTTCTGGCAGGGCAAAGCATTTCCGTTTTCGTCGTGGACGATGCCCGTGGTGTAGCCGCCCGCACGGTTGGATTCCATATTCATATATTCGCACTCAACTTCGCGGGTAATCGTATAGGGCAGGGGATTACAGACAAGCACCGGCATCTCTCCGGCTTTCGGGGGTGTCTGACCGCCGCAGCCGGCGAAAAACGCCTTCATGTTGGCTTTCGCTGCGATCTCAAGACCGTGTCCCATGCCCTGAAGCACGTCGTTTTCGACCTGTTGGATGCTCGAGCCGGGCAGCGAGTCGTGGAACTGCCAGAACATCAGATCCTCCCATGCCGAATAGAGCTTTTCTTTCGGATAATCCGCGAGCAGGCCGTTGGCTACCATAGCGGAACTCAGTTTTTCGGCGATGAGCAGTTGGTTTTCGAGTTTACGGTTGGTCTGTTTGACTCTTGTCATGGAAGTGTAGCAGCCGATGGCAAAGGACTGAAACGATTTGTTCAATGCAAAATCGGGTTTGCAGGTCTTTTTATAATCTTCAAAAAACTTGTCGGGCGTCGAATGAACGACTTTTATATCGCTTTCGGAGATGAATTTATCAAGGTCTTTCATATCGATTTCGGACGGTCCGCCGCCGTGATCCCCGATGCCCCAGAGCGCGCAGACGACGGCTTTGTCTTTTTGCATATCGGAGAACTCGTTGACGGTCTTCATCACGTTACCCATTGAGGAATTATAGCGGTGACCTTTAAAGACATAAATCTTACTGCCGCAGAAGCCGTTCCACTCAAAGACCCGATTATTGAAAGATTCGGCCGCACCGTCAAGCCGTTCCGGACGGCAGACAATATAATTGGAATATCCGGCTTTGGCCATAATTTGAACCAATCCGATGGTGTGCCCGAACGGGTCAAAGTTGATTGCGGTATCAAAGCGGTCAATGCCGAACTTTTCACGGAAATATCTCTGGCCCATTTCAATTTGACGCACAAATGATTCTCCGCAGGGCATATTGCAGTCGGGCTGGAGATACCAGCCGCCCATCAGGTTCCATTTGCCCTCTTTCACCAGCGTTTGAATCTCACCGAAGAGAACCGAGTCGTATTCTTCGATGTATTTATAAAGTACCGCTTCATTATGGTTAAAAATAAAGTTTCCGTATTGTTTGCAGATGCGCACGGCGGTACGGAAGGTCGAAATGGCAGCACCGATGCCCTCCTCGCGGTTCCATAACCAGACGGGATCGATATGGGCATTGCAAATGAGATGCAGATGTTTCTTTTCCATGTTGTTTCCTCCAATATAGCGATTTATCGGTAAATTCCTTCGGCGCGCCAGATGCGGTTCATCAATTCGTAACGCTCCAGCGGCATTCCGGTGTAGACACAGTTTGAAGTGCAGAAGATGTAGCCGTAACCGTCCATCCCGTCATGCAAAGATCGGCGGATGTCGGCGATGCATTCTTCTTCGGTGCCCGTTTGAAGCAGCGCACAGTTGACGTTTCCGCACAGCGCCACTTTGTCTCCGTAAAGACGTTTTACTTCAGCCAGCGAAACGCCGCCCTGCGGGTCGAGTGAATGCAGGGCGTCGGGGCCGCACTGAACCATCTGATCGATAATCGGCATGATATTGCCGTCGGTATGTTTGATGACATAATAACCGCGGTCATGGTAGCGCTTGGTGATTTCCGCCAGATAAGGCGTAACAAATTCCGAAAACATGTCCGGCGAAAAGAACGGATTGACGTTGAAACAGTAATCCGCGCAGAGCGCAAGACCGTCGAGAATACCGGTGTTGAAGCATTTATCGATTTGTTCGGTATACTCCTCGACGCGCCGGGCGGCAAGGGCTTTCATCCCTGCCTCATTTTCGTATAATTGAGTGGAGAAATCGAGCATATCGGTACCGTTCGGAATCGAAAAAGTGGGGTCACCGTGCATCATCAAAAAGTATTTATCCCCGCTTTTTTCACGGATACGCGAAAGTACCCGCTGTGTCCCGTCCGGGCAGCCGTCGACGCCCTGCACGAAGATGGCAAAATGATTGTAGTGTTCGGCGATGGTGATGTACATATCCGCGATATTGTCAATGTGAAGGTTACGTTCTTTGTCGCTCATCTGGTTCCATTGATAAAACGACACATGGCACGGATGAACCCGGCCGAAAGCTTCCATTGTCAGATAAAACACGAGTTCAAAATGGGGGACAAGCCCGGTAATCGGTTCCCGTTTCAACGCTTTGATGAAAATTTCACGTTTGGTCATGGATTGGTAATCCTTTCAAATGTGGTTTGAAAAAAATACAGTTCTCAAATCTCTCCTCTGCGAAGTCATTATCATTATATCAACAGACAAATCAAAGTCAAGGGCACATTTGCATTTTCCTTTTGAATATGTTATACTCGGTTATATTTTAATTTGGGGGATGTTTTTCTTGAAACCTTGCATGAAACCTCTTTTTATTCCGGCGGCACATTTGAAAGAAAAACCGACTGACGAATCAAAACTCGGATTCGGCAGGATTTTTACGGATTATATGCTTGTCGTAGAATACGAGGAAGGCAAGGGCTGGTACGATCCCAAAATCATGCCTTACGGCCCGATCGAACTCAGTCCCGCGGCAATGGTTCTTCACTACGCGCAGGAAGTATTCGAAGGGCTCAAGGCCTATCGCACGGCAGACGACCATATCCAACTGTTCCGCCCCATCGAAAACATCCGCAGAATGAACCGTTCCTGCGACCGCCTGTGCATCCCGCAGCTCGACGAAGACAATTTTATGGAATGGATGACGGAACTGATCACGATCGAGAAGGATTGGGTTCCGCATGCACCTGCTGCCTCTCTGTACATTCGTCCGTTTATCTTCGCGACGGACCCCTATGTCGGCGTCAAACCCTCCCATACTTATAAATTCATCATCATTCTCTCGCCGGTCGGAAATTATTACCCCGAGGGCGTCAAACCGGTCAGCATCTATGTTGAACACGAATTTACCCGCGCCTCAAAAGGCGGAACGGGTTACACCAAATGCGGCGGGAACTATGCCGCCTCGATCAAATCACAGGTCAAGGCAGGGCAGCTTGGCTATACTCAGGTGCTTTGGCTTGACGGCGCAGAACGTAAATATATCGAAGAAGTCGGCACAATGAACGTCTTCTTTAAAATCGGCGATGAGATCGTCACACCCGAAAAAGGCGACAGCATCCTCGGCGGCATCACCCGCATGTCGGTACTCGAACTGCTGCGCCATTGGGGCTATACCGCCAACGAGCGGCAGCTCTCGGTTGCGGAGCTTGAAAAAGCCGCAAAAGCGGGCAAACTCGTCGAGGCGTTCGGCTCCGGCACTGCGGCGGTCATTTCTCCAATCGGCCTGCTCGATTTCGGAGATATGAAAGTCACGATTAACAACGGCGAAATCGGTTCGGTGACGCAAAAGCTCTACGATACACTCACCGATATCCAGTGGGGCAGAATTTCCGATCCGTTCGGATGGATCAAGCGGATTGTGTAACTTAACGAATTAAATGGAAAAGATTGCGAGTTTCACGGTCAATCACAATCACCTCACACAGGGGATTTACACTTCCCGCAAAGACGGCGATATCGTAACTTACGACCTTCGTTTTCGCCGTCCCAACCGTGAAGCGGTGCTTTCAAATGCCGCTTTGCACACCATCGAACATTTGATGGCGACGGTATTGCGAAACGGCTGCTTGAAGGACAAGGTCATCTATTTCGGACCGATGGGCTGCCGGACGGGCTTTTACTTATTGCTGCGGGGCGCAAAACCCGCTGATGCCATCCGCGTTACGGTCGAAGCGTTAAAATCGGTCTCCGAATGGGATGGGGAAATCCCCGGTGCTGCCGAGGCCGAATGCGGAAATTACAAGGAACACGATCTCATTGCAGCTAAAAAAGAGGCAGCTGCGATGGCCGATATTTTAAAAAATTGGACGGAAAATGACTTGGTATATCGCTCCTGAAACGAGGTGATTCCTTTGCCACATGACGCGGCTTCCGCTTTAAAGCCGAAATTTTTATCATACGAATATTTCAGAGCAAAGAAAAACCGGCCAAACGGCCAATATATCTATTATTTTTATATTCTTTGTTACAAAACAGGGCTTCGGACAGTCTCGCTGTTCCGTAAAGCCGGTATTTTTTTCAAGGAATTGTTCCGGTTTATATTTATCGGTTTAATCGCCGGAACGGTCGTCA